>NZ_JAYESN010000028.1:0-53046 GCF_034860625.1 Lamprobacter sp. | reverse complement strand
GCCTTGGTCGCCACCACCACCGCGATCCTGCTCATCGACCGCGCCTTTGTGCTAGCGTTCCGATGGTGAATACCCCTCTAGTCGAGCTACACCAGGTCTTCCAGCATGTCAAAGGCCACTGCGCGCTCAGCGATCTCTCGCTCAGGGTCAACAAAGGCGATGCGCTGCTGCTGATCGGTCCGAACGGCGCCGGCAAGAGCCTCACGCTGCGGCTCTTGCTCGGTCTGGATCATCCCTCGGCAGGATCGGTGCGCTTGTTCGGGCAGGATTTAGCGCGCCTGAACGATGCGCGCATGAATCGCTTGCGCAGGCGGCTCGGTGTGGTCTTACAAGGCGGCTCACTCCTCGATGAGCTGACGGTGCTGGAGAATCTGTTGCTGCCGATGCGCGCGCAAGCGAATACCCGTGCGCGCCTCGCCCGCGCGGCCCGACTGGCGATCACCCAGTTGCAGCTCGATGGCATGGAGCATCAGTTTCCGCGCGCGCTGTCGCTCGGGCAGCAACGCCGCGCGGAGTTGGCGCGCGCCCTGATCAATCAGCCCGAGCTGTTGATCTGCGACGGCCTCAGCGATGGCCTCGACCAACCGGCTCTGCGCGATATCCTTGGCATCTTGCGGGTGCAGCGCGACAGCCGGGGGCTGAGTATCATCGCCACCGATAACGGGATGCTGGAGATCGTCGGCGCCGAGGATCGCGTGGCGGTGATGGATCGCGGCCGGCTCCTGTTCGCCGGCACCCGCGCGGCGCTGGAGTCTCGCAGCCGCGACGATCTCGAACTGCGTACCATCTTCGAGGGACACCCCTAGCCGTCGAGCAGCAGGCCGATCACCCGGATGAGCAGGTTGAACCGTCTTTATTCTCCGCCCGAGTTGGGCGCGCCCGGCAAGCGGCAGGCCCATGACCGGCATCGCGACCTGACGCTGGCGGGGCTCTTCGTGCTTTTGATGGCCGGCGTGGTCGTCGCGCTCCTGCTGCTGCTCGCCCCGGGTTTGTTCGGCGGTTACAACCTGCGCGCCTACTTCCTCGATGCAGATGGGCTGGATAGCGGCATCGAGGTGATGCAGGAAGGCTTTACGATTGGCCGAGTGCGCGCCCTGGAACCGGTCTTCCAGCACGACCCCGACCGCGGCGAGTGCCCACGACCAAGCGCCGCACGCAAGCGCGCACCCGAGCTGCCCTGTTTTCGCGTCATGCTGAACATTCAGCAGGCCTGGCCGGTGCCCGCCGACAGCGTCGCCCAACTGGCCTCGGCTGGCTTGTTGCGGGGCAATATCATCCGTATCGTGCCTGGAATCTCGGCCGCGACGCTGAGTCCCGACAGCGCCATCCCGACGATTGAGCGCGCGCCCGATCTGAGTATGCAGCTCACCGCCGCGCTAGCGCAGGCGCAACAGACCCTCGACGAGAGCATTCGCCCAGCGCTGATGCGACTGCAAGAACGTCTCCAGGGCGTCTTGGCGATGTTCGGCGAGCAACTTGACAACGGCGAAGTAGGTGCCGACCTTGGCCAGGGCCTGGGGGCAGTCTTGGACAATCTAGTCCAACTCAGCGCCGATATTGAGCAAAGCGTCGATCCCCAACAGATCCAGGCCATCCTCGGTGCCGTACAGCGGCTCTCCGACAATCTCGCGACACTGTCAGCAACCTTGCCCGCGCGCACCGACGATATTCAGGATGCGGTCGCACGCTACGGCACGCTCGCCGATGAACTGCGGGGCTTAGTCGAGAGCAGCCGACCGAGTGTGGAAGGCTCGCTCGATGATGTGCACTATATATTGCAAGCGCTATCGGCGGCCTTGACGCCGATCTTGGCCAATATCGAGCATGCTTCGCGCCATCTCTCGGCGCTCGCCCGCGAGCTGCGCGAGGAGCCTGCCTCGCTGCTGCGTGGACGCAAGCAGGAGGATCAAGCCCCATGGTTCGAGCGTTGAACGGTATCCTCGGCGGGCGGTTCTATACTGGCAGCCTCTGTCTATTGCTGCTGCTGAGCGGCTGTGGCGGCTCGGGGCCGCCAGTGCGCGAGCAGTTCTACAGCCTACAACCCGACATCAGCGTCACCCCAAGCACCCAGACGGTTCCTGGCACGCTGTTGGTCACGCCGTTGGGATCACGTGGCTTTCTGGGCGGTACCCAGATTGTCTTTCGCACCGCCGAGGAGCCGCTGCAGGTGCAGCGCTATCATGATTTTCTCTGGGAAACCCTTCCCGGGCAGGCGCTCACCGAGGCCTTGATCGCCGCGCTGCGCACCGCCAACCTCTTCACCTACACGGTGTCGATCGCCGATCGGGCGCGGGCCGGTTTCATGCTCAATGGCGAGCTCACGCGCTTGGAACATTGGCCCACCGCTGATCCGCCAGCGGTGAGCCTGACATTCAATCTGACGCTGATCACCGGCAACACTCGGGCGACCCAGTTCTCGCGCGACTACAGCGGCACCGAGCCAACCACGGCAAATCGCCCCGAGGCGATGGTGCGCGCTTTCAACCGCCTGAGCGGACGCCTGCTCTCCGAGGCCGTGCGGGATCTCCAGCGTCAGGCCCCACAGCTCGCGCGGGACGCAGCAGGACGCAACTGAATCTTGCCTCGATACCAGCCTCGACACCGCGTGGCCCCCTTCGCATCGCTGATGCCGGTCGAGATCGGCCACATGCCGGTGGCCTGGCATCAGTTGCGCATCCCGGGACCACCGCCGGCCTTTACGCTGAGCGCGGAAGAACAGCAGGGCAAGACGCCAATGGCGCGTTTCCAGCGCCGTTGCATTCAATCCTTGGAGATTCCGCGCGCGGACGGCTGCGCGCCTAGAGCCAGTGTCAGAGCCGATCCTGAAGACAGATTCGGAGTCGATCTTGGAGCCAGCCCCGGTGCCAATCTCGGTGCCAGACCCGAAGCCGGTCTCGGACAAGAAGCCGCCGCTCATCCCAGCGATCGCCTCGCCTTGATCGATAAAGCCGCGCCGCATGCCCTCTTTGATCTGATGCTCAGCGAGGTCTCGCCAGCGAGCACGAATCACCCCGCAAAGGCCGATGCCAGCGCGGTAACGCCCGCTACCGGCCGCGTCCTCTGGCAGACGGCGGCGAACTTTCGCCGCTTCGTCGCTAGCCCCGAGATCCGGCGTGCGTTCGATCTTGACGGCGGCTGGTTGCAGTTGGCGCTCAACTGCGATCCCCACACTCATGACCGCGAGAGCGTACAGGCGCTGAAGCAGTTTCATCTGCACCTGATCTACTGGCGGGCCTGTGAATTGCGACCCTTGCAACAGGTCGAGCGCCTCGCCGATCAGTGTGACCCGATGCTGATGCGTCAATGTCTCGATCCGCTCAGCTTCCTTGGCTCGGCGCTCTTGTACGAGCGTTTGGCCGATCTCGATCTTGAGAATGCTGGCGAGCACATTGGCGCGGGCGCTGACAATCGCGCAAACGCTGGCTCCGGCGACCGCTCGCGCACGGGCATCACCCTGCTGCCGCCCGATCCGGCTGCGACCTGTGCCGGTCAGCGACCGCTGGGCTGCCTGCTGCGGATCGCACACTGGGATGTGCTGGCGACAGCGGCCTTCGAGCAGTTCATTCGCCGCCTGCACCGCCGTCTCGCCGAAACCGCGACCCTGCTGCTGCAGGCGTTCACCGGCGCCACGCAGCCGCCGGCGCCTTGGCAACGGCATCGGCTCCTGCCCAGCGCGCGCATCGCCGAGCAGCTCGGTCAACTCGGTCTGAGTGCCGAGAGCCACGCCGGCCTGCTCGCGCTGGCCCACGGCCTGCACGACCTGCCCGACCCGGTCGCCCAGGCTCTACGCCGCGCCGCGCCCGCTCGGCGCATGCACTGCATGACCCTGAACCAACCCTGCTATAGCCTGACCCTCAGCCCCATGGATGCGCGCGGTCATCCGAGCCTGAGCCGTGATGAACCGCTGTTGCTGAGTCTTCAGGTCAAGCTGCTGTCCGGCATCGGCGGAGCCGGGCTGTGCTCGTTTCCCGGTATCCCAAGTGTTCGGGTGCTGCGCTCCCAGGGCTGTTTCTCGGACGCCGATTGGCGCCAGCGCGCGGACTTCCAACGCCGCTTCGCGACCTATAACAGCCACGCCTTGCGCACAACTGGAACGGGCAATAGTGCTGGCAATGGCATGGGCAACAGTCCTGTTAACGGCCCTGGTTCTGGCTCCGATGCTGGCGTTGGCAAGACGGAGCTTAAATGCGGACCCATTGCGCAGCTACGCGATTTCGCCACCGGTTGGTCGCCCTAGGGGCGCTCGCGATGGACATTGCCGCTCATGCGATTCCCCCGAGCGCCCGCTGCGGCAGACGCGAACGCTAGGCTTTAGCCATGGACTTCACCGCCTATGCCCATCTGTGGATTCTATTCTCGCTGCTCTCGGCCTTCTTCCATGCCTCGCGGCTCGCGGTCACCAAACACCTGAGCCTGAGTCTGTCGGCGCGCGCGCTCACGCTCTATGTCAACCTCGCCAGTCTGTTGGTGACCCTGCCGTTGGCGATCTGGTCTCACCAGTTTCCGCTCGACGACCCGGTCTATCTCGCTGCGGTGCTCTTGGGCGGGCTTGTGTCCGGCCTGGGCGGCTGGTCGCTGAACGTCGCTATCAAGCGCAGCGAGATCTCTCTGGTGGGGCCGATCCTGACGCTGACACCGGCGTTCGTGATCGTCATCGAATGGCTGCTCACCGATGCGCTGCCCGGCCCCCTTGGCTTCGGCGGGATTGGCTTGCTGATCATCGGCAGCTATGTGCTCGCCCTCAGCGGCGGCGAGAAAGGCTGGCAGCAACCGCTGCGGCGCCTGGCGACCAATCCGGGCAGCGCCTTCACGCTCATGGCAACCGGCTGCTTCGCCGCCGCTTCCACCCTCGGGCGCATTGGCATCGAGCGTTCCGACCCGCTCTCGTTCGCGGTGGTGGTCGCGGTGGTCAATCCCATCGTCCTGTTCACGCTGTTCAGCCTTCAGGATCGGCGCTTCTATCGCGAGGTCTTGCCTCCTGATTTGGCCCGCCAGACCAAGCCCCTGCTCCTGCTCGGGCTGCTCTTCGCGCTCATGCGCATCGCCGATCAGATCGCGCTCAGCATGACGCTCGCGAGCTATGCGATGGCGGTGAAGCGCGCCGCCGGCATGTTCTCGGTGCTGATCGGGCGCTGGTGTTTCGCCGAGGGTGGCACGCGCACTAAATTGCTCGGCAGTGCCATCATGCTGCTCGGCCTCTTTGTGCTGACGCAGCTCTAGTGCAATGCTGCCAAAGCTTCGATACCGCCCAAAAGCGCCCAAGCTCCGATATCAACAACGGTGCCCACGACCCTTTCCTCAGCCCAACGCGATCCGGTCCACATCAACTGACACCGCCAGGCTATGCTCGCCACCGCCATAGAACACGCCGCGCACCGGGGTCACGTCCTGATAATCACGCCCGATGGCGGTGGTGATGTATTGATCACTAATGGAGCAATCATTGGTCGGATCGAGATCCACCCAGCCGCCACTCTCCTGGGCTTCGGGGCAGTAGATCGCCAGCCAGGCATGCGAGGCATCGGCGCCACGCAGCTTGGGCTGATCGGGGGGCGGCAAGGTCTCGAGGTAGCCGCTGACATAACGCGCCGCTAGGCCGAGCCCGCGCAACGCGGCGATGGCCAGATGGGCAAAGTCCTGGCAGACCCCGCGGCGCTGGGCAAGCACCTCGGCGATCGGGGTGGCGACCGTGGTCGAGGTTGGGTCGTAGTCGAAGTCGCGGTGGATGCGGCTGACCAGATCCAGGGCGGCTTCCAGCAGCGGTCGCCCCGGCATGAAGGATGCGCGCGCGTAATCGGCCGCGAGCGGGTCCAGTGGCACCGCCGGTGACGGCAAGGCGAACATCCGCGCCGATGCGCTCTCAACCGCGCGCGGCGACTGCAGTTGCGCGCGCGCCTTTTCCCAGGGCAGGGTCGAGGCTGGCTCCGGCAATGGCGGCGCCCAGACCTCAACCTCGGCCGTTGCGTTGATTTCAAGCTGCAGATGCGACTGCTGCACTGAGAAGTAGCTGACCCGATTGCCAAAGAAATCACGATGCTCGCGCACCACCGAGGGCCAGGGATTGATCCGCAGGTTGGCGATCAAGCAGCGCTGATAAGGTGTCTCGCGCGGCTTCAGATGGGCGATGCTGTGGCAGAGTGAGACCGGATCAGCATAGCCATAGCGGGTCAGATGGGTGACTTGGTACCTCATCGCCTGTCTCCCTGAAGGCATTCACTTGCATCGAATTTAGTTGCTCGCAATCCCAACGCGTCCTGGCCCGCCGCCTCGGCCTCCGAGCGCTGGCCGATCAGATGATGTGGCTGCTCTTCGTGGCGGAAGTATTGCGCGGTAATGGCGTCGGAGAGGGCGCTGATCGAGGTCTCGACACTCGCGAGCAAGCCATCCAAGGCGCCCCGCCGCGGACTGCCGTCACTGGGTTGCGCCAACAGATCGAGCTCGGCCAGCCGCAGCTCGGTCAGCAGCCGCATCAAGATGCGCTGCGCCGGCGTGCGGCGCGTCGAGAGACTGTTGCCGGGCATCTCGTCGACCAAGGTCGACAAACGGGCGATCTGATACGCCAGTGAGCGCGGATTGGCCTCGTCCCTTAGGACCAGATCGAGCATGGCGCCAACGCGGGTGCCGGCCTGATAGCGACGCCGGTAGGTGATCAGGCTGTCGGTGACGCCGAGCACCGCTTCGACCAAGATCGACTCACCCGCATCCGGGCTGAGGCTGACCAGGGTCGAGCGCAGCAAGGAGGCCGTGTGCAGCCCGCGCTCTAGGCGCCGTCCGGCCTCGAGGAAGTGCCAGCCCTCATTGTGGGTCATGTTCTCATGGGTAAGCGCCGAGAAGGCCACCAACGAGGTGATCAGCGGATCGAGCAGATCCAGCGCCCGGCCGAGCCCGCGCGGCGGCGCTTGGGTCAGTAAGCGTTGCCGGCGCTCGATATCGTTGGTGACGCGCCAGGTATCATTCGACAGGCGCTCACGCACCGACCAAGCCGCCTGCCCCAGTGCCTGGAGGGTCTGCGGCAGCGCGCCAGCTCGCTTCTGGTCACTGATCAGCGACAGCACCTCCGGCACCGGCTGCGCCAGCAGTTCCGGGGCACCCTCGCCGATGAAGCCAGGGAAGGTCTGACTCTGGTTGGTCAAGGCCGCTAGCAGCAGATGCAGGCAGCAATCGGCATCGGCCTCGGCGGCCAGACTGCTGCGCTCGGTGATCTGGATGATAACGATGCGCAGCAGGCGCACCAGGCCCTCGGCGCGCTCGGCATAGCGGCCGATCCAGAACAGGTTGTCAGCAACCCGAGACGAGACCTCGCTCTCCTGCACCACCGCTGGCACCACTGCGGGCGCGTTGGCGTCCGCGGTGACGATCAGGGTCTCTTGGCGCTCTGGCTCACTGGCCAAGACCCAGGTGTCCTTGCCGAGTCCACCGAGCTGATTGGAGATCATTGGCGTATCGGTGTCGAGCGCGATCCGGCTCAGACCACCGGGCATCACCGCGTAGCCTTCTTGCTCGCTGACCAGGAAGCTACGCAGCACGAAGGGGCGCGGCTCGAGCAAACCATTGATATAAGCCGGCGCGGTCGAGGGTTGAACCGCTTCTTGCGCCACATAGCGATGCGGCTCGCGCCGAATCGCCGCAATCAGCTCATCGCGCTGCTCGGCCTCGAGCTTGGCGCCAAACAGACAGCGTTGACCCGCCGGGCTGCCAGCCGGCTTGATGACCAAGTTCTCTAGGTTGGCGACGACGAAGTCACGGGCCTCGCGCTGTCCGCACCACCAGGTTTGCAGATGCGGCA
The DNA here is from genome assembly GCF_034860625.1 of Lamprobacter sp. Lineage (NCBI taxonomy): Bacteria > Pseudomonadati > Pseudomonadota > Gammaproteobacteria > Chromatiales > Chromatiaceae > Lamprobacter > Lamprobacter sp. Next base: position 45,260 of record NZ_JAYESN010000028.1, on the reverse strand, counting down.
GGAGCAAGGCCTCGCCGAGCAGGTGCTCGCAGAGCGCTGGCAAGAAGGCCATCAGGCCGGGATGCTCCAGCACCCCGCTGCCGAGCGCATTGGCAATCCCGAGATTACCGGCACGCACCGCTTGCAGCATGCCTGGCACGCCGAGCAGTGAACTTTCCTTGAGCTCGAGCGGATCGCAGTTAAGATCATCCACACGCCGCATCAGGGCATCGATCCGCTCTAAGCGCCCGAGGGTGCGCAGCCAGAGCGCACCGTCGCGCACCGAGAGATCACTACCTTGCACCAGGTTAAAACCGAGATAATTGGCGAGATAGGCGTGCTCGAAGTAGGCTTCGTTACGCGGACCTGGGGTCAACACCGCCACTCGCGCATGATCGGTATGGCGGGGCGCAATGCGCGTCATGGCTCGCCGCACCGAGCGATAGAAACCGGCCAACCGATGCACATGGCTATCGCGGAACAGGCTCGGCATCACCCGCGAGAGCACCACCCGGTTCTCTAGCGCATAGCCGCTGCCGGAGGGGATCTGGGTGCGATCGCCGATCACCCGCCAAGCGCCACTGGCATCACGGGTCAAATCCACGGCATACAGCACGAGCGGCCGATCGCCAGCCACCGGAGCACCGTGGCAAGGAAGGAGATAGCCAGGAAAGCCATCGATCAGCTCGGGCGGGAGTAATCCTTTATCGATCACCGAGCGCAACCCGTAGAGGTCGAGCAGGAGCGCGTTCAGCAGCTCAGCGCGTTGGATCAGCCCACGCTCCAAGCCAGCCCATTCCTCGCCACGGATCAGCAGCGGCAGGGGGTCCAGCTCCCAGGGTCGCGACATCCCTTGCGGATCACCGTAGACGTTGTAGGTGACGCCGTTATCACGCACTAGGCGCCGCGCCTCCTGCCAACGGCTATCGATCCCTTCCGGTCCGATCTCCCGAAGCGCGTCGATCAGATACTGCCAGTGCGGCCGCAAGCCGCCATCGCTGGTCCGCATCTCGTCGAACTGGCCAACCAGGGGGCGATAGGTATCGCCTAGGCGCATCGGCTCGGGAGAAGCACTGGCGAGATTAGTGGCCATGGGTGCGCAACGCTGTCGTTGGCGAAAACAGGCACCGAGGAGACAGGCCCAGCGCTTGTCCCGGCCAGATTCGGCAGCACGATTTGACCTCAACGAGGGCGATGCGGATAGGTATCGCGCCGCGACACAGCGAACGATCAAGACCCTGTTTCACGCTAAAGGGAACCTGCAAAAGCAGCCGTAGAGCCATGTTGAAGTCGCGTTCAATAGAGGTAAGGGATGAACTTGCTGACGCGCGCCGCATAATCTCGGTACTCAGGATGACGCTCGGTCAGCCAGGCCTCTTCTTTGCGCGCCTTGACATCGAAGAAGCCGAAACCGACGACCAGCAACAACAGATGGGATAGGCTAATCGAGTAGAGCGTCCAGGCTAGCCCGGCGCTCAACAGGCTCGCGTACAGGGGATGACGCACGATACTGTAAACGCCGTGCTGCACCAACTGGCTGTGGTCAACTGGATAAGGCAAGGGCGTCAGGTACTCGCGAATGTGATGGGAGCCCATGGCGCCTAACACCAGTGCCGCGAGCACGAATGGAAGGGCAAAGATCAGCCGTGGCAGCAGTAGATCAGCAAACAAACCGGCTGAGAGCCCTGGATGCCAGACCGGAGTCACCGCAAAGAGGATCATGAGCGCGAACTGGATCGCGACGAGCATCTCGCCGCGCCGTCCAAGCCCAGGCCGGTCGTTAGGTTGGTTCATGGAAGTCTCCGTCTCAGGGGGTCAAGAGGCATCAGTATCGCACTGGCCCGGCTGACCCAAAGGTACAGACTGTGCAGATGTTCAAACTCTTTATTCTGGTCCTCATCGCAATGACGAACCCTGTCCTAGCCGTCGCCTCTGGGCTGATTGATAATTTTCACCAGGACCAAGCGCCCTCAAGGCTGGGGACCCGTTGGCGCCTCGCGACCGACCAGGTGATGGGCGGTCTCTCAGAGGCGCAGATGACACGCGCACTGATCGACGGGCGCCCAGCGCTGTGCTTAACCGGCACCGTCAGCCTCGAGAATAACGGTGGCTTCGTCCAGATAAACCTGGATCTCAGCCCCGAGCAGGGATTGCTGGACGCGAGCGCCTTCGCTGGCGTCAGGCTCATCGTGCGCGGCGATGGCGCTGATTACAACGTTCATCTCAAAACTTCGGCCACCAGACTCCCCTGGCAGTCTTACCGCTCGGCCTTCCAGACCGGACCGATCTGGCAAGAGGCGCGATTGCCTTTCTCCTCCTTTGAGCCGCACCGCCTGGTTCCCAGGCTGGACCCTTCCCGCCTCAAGCGACTTGGCATCGTCGCCATCGGGCAGGCCATGAGGGCCGAGGTCTGCATCGCCGAGATCGGTTTCTACTAGCGTTTCACCCCACCCGGCTCAGCGTCTTTGCCACCCCAAAAACGCTTCTCGACTACGGATCAGAAAAAAGCCGTAAAGGACTAAAATTTATCCCAAAGCGCATCTTGTGAAAAATTCTTTAAAAGCCCCGCTAAGCCTATTGTCAAAAAACAAAAAACAGCTATAGCGAACTTGACCTGAAGAAACCCGCCACCTAAGATTGGGGAAAAGTGGGGTGTGGTGGAATTTTGGGGGGGGAGTGACCGCCTTCAGGGGGGCTGGTCATGTTTAGGGGGACGCAGTTTCTAAACCTCGATGCCAAAGGGCGTCTTGCGATTCCTTCGCGCCAGCGCGAACGGCTGGCGCAACTCTGCGACTCACACCTGGTCATCACCGCCCATCCCCAGCGGTGTTTGTTGGTTTATCCGGAGCCTGGATTTGCCGATCTCGAGCGAAAGCTCAACGCTATGCCGGCACATCTCCAAGAGACGACAGCGCTGCAGCGGTTGCTGATCGGCTATGCGAACGACGTCGAGATGGACGCCCAAGGGCGTGTGCTGCTGACACCAGCGCAACGCGCGTTCGCCGGCCTGGAGAAGCGCGTTGCGCTGGTCGGCATGGTGAATCGCTTTGAGCTTTGGGATGAGTCGGCCTGGCAGACCACGATCAGGAACGCAGAGGATATCGACCTCTCGAGGCTTGCCAACAATCCGCAAACGGCATCTTTCTCGTTTTGAAAGAAAACAATTAAAAACATTAAGATAGGGGGCGATCCAACCAATGGCAGCGCAGGGACACGTACCCGTTCTGTTGGACGAAAGCATGCAAGCCTTGGCGATCCATGAAACGGGCTACTATCTCGACGGTACCTTTGGCCGCGGCGGTCACGCGCGTGCGCTGCTGACTCGATTAGGACCTTCTGGGCGGCTCCTGGCCGTCGACCGAGACCCGGAGGCGGTGGCAGCGGCAGCCTCGCTGGCCGAGAGCGACCCCCGCTTCGAGATTGAGCGCGCACGCTATTCACAACTGCCGCAGCTTGCCCAAGCACGAGGCTGGAGCGGCCGCATCAACGGCATCCTGCTCGATCTGGGCGTCTCCTCACCCCAGCTCGACCAGCCGGAGCGTGGCTTCAGCTTCCATGCCGATGCCCCGCTCGATATGCGGATGGACCCAAGCGCCGGAGAGAGCGCTGCGGACTGGCTTGCGAGCGCGAGCGAGCAGACCATTGCCCACGCGCTGCAAGCACTGGGCGAGGAGCGATTTGCACGCCGCATCGCCCGCGCCATCGTCGCCGCGCGACAGCAGGCGCCGATCAACACAACCGGCCAGCTCGCGGCGCTGATCGAACGTTCCGTGCCAACACGCGAGCCGGGTAAGCACCCGGCGACCCGCAGCTTCCAAGCCATCCGCATCCAGATCAACGCTGAGCTTGATGAGCTGCGCACAGCCTTGGCCGCGGTCTGCGAGCTGCTCGCCAGCGGCGGTCGCTTGGCCGTGATCAGCTTCCATTCGCTGGAAGATCGTCTGGTGAAACGCTTCATCCGCGACGAGGCGCAGGGCGCGAACATCCCCAAGGGCGTGCCGGTTCGCGATGCTGAGCTGCGCCGGCGCTTGCGCCCGATCGGCACCGCGACCAGGCCATCGGCTGCCGAGATCGCGCGCAACCCACGCTCGCGAAGCGCGGTGCTGCGCGTTGCGGAGCGGCTGCCATGAAAGCGCGAGGACTGCATCTCGGCGCAGTCATTGGCCTGGCCTCGCTCGGTCTGTCGGTCATTGCGACAGCCACGGCTGTGGTCTATGTCAAGTACCAGACTCGGATCGAGTTCGTCGACCTGCAAGCGGTTCGCGCCGCGCGCGATGCCCTGGATGTCGAATGGGGTCGCCTACGCATCGAAGAGGCAGCCATGGGGACCCAGACAAGGGTTGAGCGCCGAGCCCGGCAGTCTCTCAAGATGCATCTGCCGCGGACGGGCGAGCTGCGCATCGTCGAGGTGAAGACCGAATGATCGAGCCTGATCACATCAAGCACGCCTATCAGGGGCCGCGCGAGGCAGAGCAGCAGCGACTGGCGCGACGTTTCGGCCAACGCCGGCGCCTGCTCGGCGCAGCCTTGGTGCTCGCCTTCCTCTCAGTCACGACCAGCGCCTTCTATCGCCAGGTGGTCGAGACCGATTTCCTGCAAGACGAAGGCGCCAAACGGTTCTTACGCGACCGCCAGATCCCAGCACGGCGCGGCATCATCATGGACCGCAATCACCAGCCCTTGGCCATCAGCACCTCGGTCGCGACGATCTGGGCCGACCCACAACTGCTCATCGACCGCAGCGATGCGCTCGAGTCGCTCGCCCGCGCACTCGAAGAGCCAACCGAGGAGCTGACGGCCAAGGTGCAGGCTTACGCCGCGAAGGGCCGCCGCTACATGTATCTACAGCGACGCGTCGAACCCCACCGGGCGCGCGCCGTCGAGGACGTGGTCGAGACCTATCGTCTCAACGGCATTGGCATGGAGACCGAGTATCGCCGTTTCTACCCTGGGGGTGAGATCTTTGGCCAGGTCGTCGGCTTCACCAACATCGACGACCAAGGCCAAGAAGGCATCGAGCTCGTTGCGAACAGCCAGCTCAAGGCCAAACCGGGCAAGCGCCGCGTGATTCAGGATGGTCATCGCCGAATCGTCGAGGAGGTCGAGCAGCTGCAAGCGCCAGACCATGGCGAAGATATCCTGCTCAGCATCGATCAGCGGCTGCAGTTCATGGCCTACCGCGAGCTCAAGCGCGCGGTCGAAGAGCACAAAGCGGTCGGCGGCTCCGCCACCCTGCTGGACGTAACAACGGGCGAGATCCTGGCGCTGGTCAACCAGCCCTCGTTCAACCCCAATCAGCCGCGCAAAGAGTCGGCTGAGGATCGCCGCAACCGCGCGCTGACCGATGTCTTCGAGCCTGGCTCCACGATCAAGCCGTTCGTGGTCGCGGCGGCACTGGAGCGCGGGGTGGTGCGGGCACATACCCCCATCAGCACCTCGCCGGGTGTCTTGCAGGTTGGCCGCAATCGGGTGCGCGACTATCGCAACCTAGGCCAGCTGGACACCACCAGCGTGATCACCAAATCGAGCAACGTCGGCGTGGTCAAGATCGCGCAGCAGATGGACCGCGCGGTGCTCTGGCAGCTCTATCGGCAGCTTGGCTTCGGCCAGATCAGCGCGGTTGGCTTCCCCGGCGAGCGCACTGGTTATCTGCCCCATTTCGAGAGCTGGTCAAACTTCGAGCATGCCACATTGGCCTTCGGCTACGGACTCAATGTCACCACCCTGCAGCTTGCCCAGGCCTATGCCACCATCGCCACCGAGGGTATCCGTCGGCCTGCGACCTTGCTCCGGCGCGACAGCATTCCACCTGGCGAACGGGTCTTCACGCCCGAGACCGCCCAAGCGGTGCGCCTGATGCTCGAGACCGTGGTCTCGACCGATGGCACCGCGCGGCGGGCCGCAATCCCTGGCTATCGCGTCGCCGGCAAGACCGGCACAGCAAAGAAGGCAGGTCAAGGTGGCTATGTCGACGGTAAGTACCAATCCGTGTTCGTGGGTATGGCACCTGTGACCAATCCGCGTTTCGTCATGGTGGTCATGATCGATGAGCCGGGCGGAAAAGAGTATTACGGCGGCGCGGTCGCGGCACCGACCTTCGCCCGCGTGATGCCCGCTGCGCTGCGCCTCTACAACGTCGCGCCAGATGATCCGAAACATCCATTGATCTTGACCTCATCAACCGAGGGGACACCATGATGGCCTTGCCCGCAGATCCGCTCAAGCTCAGTCGAGACCTCAGCCGATGAGCGAGCAACAACCCGTCCAGTATCCGGTCGGCGACAACATCTGGACCCTCGGCGAGATAGCGCTGGCGATTGGGGCTCGGCTGGTCGGGGCTGATATTGCCTATCAGGGCGTGACCACGGACAGTCGCGGCGATTGTCATGGCCGGCTATTCATCGCCCTGCAGGGCGAGCGCTTCGACGGCCATGACTATGTGGCCAGCGCCGCCGCCAGCGGCGCCGCAGCGCTCTTGGTTGACCGCCCGCTTTACATCGACCTGCCGCAGCTCATCGTCAAGGACACGCGGCTTGCCCTCGGTCGCCTCGCCGCCGCTTGGCGTGATCGCATTCCGGCGCGCCTGCTTGCCATCACCGGCAGCAATGGCAAGACCACCGTCAAGGAGATGACCGCGGCCATCCTATCCCAAGCCGGTACCACCCGCGCCACAGCAGGCAACCTGAACAACGACATCGGCATGCCGCTGACCCTGCTCGCCGCTCGCGATGAAGACTTCCTGATCCTTGAGATGGGCGCCAATCATCATGGCGAGATCGGTTATCTGACCGATATCGCGCGGCCCGACGTCGCCCTGATCACCAATGCCGGCCGCGCCCATCTCGAGGGCTTCGGCAGTGTCGAGGGCGTTGCCCATGCCAAGGGCGAGATCGCCCGTGGCCTGCCGCCAGGGGGCACCTTCGTCGTCATGGCCGATGTTCCTTGGACACCCCTGTGGGAGCAGCTTGCCGCGGGGCGCCCCTTGCTGACCTTTGGCACCGGCCCCAGTGCTCAGGTTAGGGCTGACGAGAACGCCGTCACCCAAACCTGGGATGAGGCGGGGTTTCGCAGCCACTTTACCGCGAGCATCCATGGCCATGAGCTGGAGATCGCACTGCCACTGGCAGGCTCACACAATGTGCGCAATGCGCTCGCGGCGATCGCCGGCTGCACCGCACTGGGCCTCGATCCAGCGCTGATACGCGCCGGACTTGAGCAGCTGGTGCCGGTCAAACGCCGCCTACAACCTCGGCACACGCGCACTGGCGCCAAGCTGCTCGACGACAGCTATAACGCGAACCCTGACTCACTCGCCGCTGCCGTCGATGTGCTCACTGCCCTGCCACTGGCGTCGGACGGCCGCCATTTCCTAGTGCTCGGCGATTTCGGCGAGCTCGGACCCGACAGCATCGAGGTCCACCAGGAGATGGGCGTTGCCGCCCGAGCCGCGGGCGCCAGCACCCTCTACGCGGTCGGAGCGCTCAGTCGTCACGCCGTCGAAGGCTTCGGCGCTGGCGCCCGGCACTTCGACGACCAAGACGCGCTGATCACCGCGCTGCTGGCCGAGACCGGCCCTGACGATATCCTCCTGGTCAAAGGGTCCAGGATGTCGACCATGGATCGCGTCGCTGATGCGCTCTGTGCAGATGCGAGGGCGCATTGACGATGCTCCTACTCCTCACCGACTGGCTCAGCCAATATCAGAGTGGCTTCAGCGTCTTCCGCTATCTGACGCTGCGCGCCATCCTCGGCGTGTTGACGGCATTGGCCATCTCGTTATTGATCGGACGGCCACTCATCCGCTGGCTGAGTGCCTACAAGGTTGGCCAAACCGTCCGCAGCGACGGCCCGGAGAGTCATTTTTCCAAGGCCGGCACGCCAACCATGGGTGGCACCCTGATCCTGGTGGCCATCGCCGTCAGCACCCTGCTCTGGGCCGATCTGCACAACCGCTTCGTCTGGGTGGTGTTGCTGACCACGCTCGCCTTTGGCGCCATTGGCCTGCTCGACGATTACCGCAAGCTGGTCTTGCGCGATCCAAAAGGACTGCCGGCGCGCTGGAAATACTTCTGGCAGACCATCGCCGGCTTGGCTGCGGCCCTTTACCTGTATCTCAGTGCTTCCACGGCCGGCGAGACTGCGCTGCTGATCCCCTATCTGAAAGAGGTCAGCTTCCAGCTCGGCCCGCTGTTCGTGATCTTTGCCTACTTGGTCATCGTCGGCTCTAGCAACGCCGTGAACCTTACCGATGGGCTGGACGGACTCGCGGTATTGCCTTCAGTGGTGGTCGCCAGCGGTCTCGGCATCATGGTCTACGCCGCCGGGAATATCGAGATCGCCAGCTATCTGAAGATCCCCTATGTCGCGAATGTCGGCGAGGTGGTGATCTTCTGTGGCGCACTCGCCGGTGCCGGGCTCGGTTTTCTCTGGTTCAACACCTATCCGGCGCAGGTCTTCATGGGTGATGTCGGCGCCCTGGCCTTGGGCGCCGCACTGGGCACCGTTGCGGTGGTTGCGAAGCAGGAGATCGTGCTCTTTATCATGGGCGGCATCTTCGTGCTCGAGACGCTTTCGGTGATGATCCAGGTCGGCTCTTACAAGCTCACCGGCAAGCGTGTCTTTCGCATGGCTCCGCTGCATCATCATTACGAGCTCAAGGGCTGGCCCGAGCCGCGCGTCATCGTCCGCTTCTGGATCGTGACGGTCATCCTGGTCCTTGTTGGTTTGGCAAGCCTAAAGATCCGATGAGCCCAGACATGGCAAAAAAGGTTGTGGTGGTCGGACTCGGCAAAACCGGTCTGTCCTGCGTCCGCTGGCTGCGGGCCCAGGGCGCTGAGGTTGCCGTGATGGATACGCGCACGACTCCTCCGGCGCTCAGACAGCTCCAGATGGAACTACCTGATACCGCGGTCCTGCTGGGTGGCTTCGACGTCTCCTTATTAGCCGCCGCCGACGAGATCGTCGTCAGTCCTGGGATTCCGCTCGACAGACCCGAGCTGCGGACTGCCGCCGACTCAGGCATTCCAATCATCGGCGATATCGAGCTGTTCGCGCGCACCGCAACGGCCCCCGTGATCGCCATCACCGGCTCCAATGGCAAGAGCACGGTGACGACCCTGGTTGGCCAGATGATGCGCCATGCCGGACTCGATGCCGCCGTTGGGGGCAATCTCGGCATCCCGGTCCTCGACCTGATGCGCGCCGATGCCGACTGGTATGTGCTCGAGCTCTCGAGCTTCCAGCTTGAGACCACCACTGGCCTAGCAGCGCGCGCCGCGACGGTACTCAACCTGTCGCCCGACCATCTCGATCGCTATCCGAGTATGGCCGCCTATGGCGCGGCGAAGGCGCGGATCTTTACCCATGCCGAACGCGCCCTCGTCAACCGTGATGACCCCATCGCCTCGGCGCTTGCCGCCGAGGTCAACGATCAAGTCGGCTTTTCGTTAGGCGAGCCGGCAAGCGAGGCTGATTTCGGGCTCCTCACCCACAACCAAGAGGTCTGGCTTGCGCAAGGCCAGAGGCGACTGATGCCAGCCACCGATGTCCGCATGCCTGGTCGGCACAACCTGGCCAATGCCTTGGCGGCACTGGCGCTTGCAAACATGGCTGGCGCAAGCCCCGAGACTGGCTGCGAGCTGTTGCGCAATTTCCCAGGGCTACCGCACCGCAGCGAGTTGGTTCGCGACCGACGCGGCGTGCGTTGGATCAACGATTCCAAAGGGACCAACCCAGGCGCGACCATGGCCGCGCTTGCCGGCATCGTCAACGACACTGGAGATCCCGATGGCGTAGCCGGCATGGCCGTGCTGATCGCCGGCGGCGACAGTAAGGGGGCGGACTTCTTCGCCTTGTCGCGGGTAGCACAACGCTATGCACGCGCGGTCGTGCTCATCGGCCGTGACGCGGCACTGATTGAGCAGGCCCTGAGAGATGTCGTCCCCCTGTTTCGAGCAGCCGACATGGATGAAGCGGTTCAGATGGCTGATCGTCTCGCCCAGCCCGGCGATTCGGTCCTCTTATCCCCGGCCTGCGCAAGCTTCGACATGTTTGAAGACTATCAGCATCGCGGTCGGGCCTTTGCTGCGGCAGTCGCGGGGTTGGCTCCGTGAACAGCGCACAACGCCCCAGTCATCCATCGGCCACCTGGCTTGGCTCATTTCTCCCCTGGGGGCGGACGCGACGGCGCGACCGCACTGAGCCAGCCATTGACGGACTGTTGCTGGTCTGCGTCCTCGGGCTGCTCGGGCTCGGCTTTGTGATGGTTGCTTCGGCCTCGCTACCGATTGGGGCTCGCGACTATGCAGACCCTTTCTTCTTCGTCGTCCGCCATGGGATCGCGCTCGGACTCGCGCTGACCTGCGGGCTGATCTGCTTTGTGATTCCGATCCAGCTCTGGGAGCGCTCCGGCATCTGGCTGCTGCTGCTCTGCTGCGGCCTCTTGCTGCTGGTCTTGGTGCCTGGAATTGGCCGCACCGTCAATGGCGCGACACGTTGGATTCCACTCGGGCCGTTCGCGTTGCAGCCTGCCGAACTGGTCAAGTTCGTCGCGGTGATCTATATGTCGGGCTATCTGGTGCGCCGCCAGCTCGAAGTCACGACGTCAATGATCGGCTTCATTCGTCCGATGGTGCTGATTGGCCTCGCCGCCAGTTTGATCATGGTGCAGCCAGATTTCGGCACCACCGCCGTCATCCTCGCCGTGGTCATGACGCTCTTACTGCTCGGCGGCGTCGCCTTATGGCCGTTTGCACTCTTGTTCATCAGCATCGGCGTTGGCCTTGCCCTGCTGATTTGGATCGAGCCTTACCGGCTGGAACGGGTGACCTCATTTATCAACCCCTTCGATGACCCCTTCAACACGGACTATCAGCTCAGCCATGCGCTGATCGCAATGGGCCGAGGCGAATGGCTCGGCGTTGGTTTGGGCAATGGGATTCAAAAGCAGTTTTACTTGCCCGAGGCACACACCGATTTCCTACTCGCGGTGATCGGCGAGGAGCTTGGGGTGCTCGGCGTGATCGCGGTGATCATGACCTTTGCGCTGATCGCCTGGCGTGCCTTCGACATCGGCGCGCGCGCTCATGCCATTGGTGACAACTTCTCCGCCTACGCCGCGCACGGCTTCGGCTTGCTGCTTGGACTGCAGGCCTTCATCAACGCTGGCGTCAATACGGGGCTGCTGCCGACCAAAGGCCTGCCCCTGCCCTTCATCAGCTACGGCAGCAATGCGCTGATCGTCTCCGTGATGGCCGCCGCGCTGCTGCTGCGCATCGACTTCGAGCTCCGCCGTCGGGACAGCAGACCGCTCCCCGAGGCCGGGGTTGCCCGGGGCCTGACCGCTCCGAGGGGGATTCGATGGCGCCGCGCATAGCCATTATGGCCGGTGGCACCGGCGGACATGTGTTCCCTGCACTGGCTGTTGCCGAAGTGCTGCGCGCACGCGGGGCCGATGTGTTCTGGCTTGGCACCCGAGCCGGTCTCGAAGCACGCCTCGTGCCCGAGCAGGGCTTTGAGATCGAATGGCTATCGGTCACTGGCATCCGCGGCAAAGGGCTGCGCACCCTCGCCGCTGCGCCGCTGCGGTTTGCAGGGGCCCTTGGCGAGGCCGCGGGTATCCTCAAACGACGCGCCCCAGCAGCCGTACTCGGCATGGGCGGTTTCGCCTCGGGACCAGGGGGCATCATGGCCTGGCGCCAACGCCGGCCCTTGCTCATTCAAGAGCAAAACAGCGTGCCGGGCATGACCAACCAATGGCTGGCGCGCGTGGCGGATCAGGTGTTCGAGGCCTTTCCCAACAGTTTCCCTGTTGCTCGACGGGCGATCACTGTCGGCAACCCCGTGCGCACCGAGATCACCGCTCTGCCACCGCCACAAGCGCGTCTCGCGGGCCGTTCAGGCGCCGCCCGACTCCTTGTGCTGGGCGGGTCACTCGGCGCCCAGGCACTCAATGAGACCCTCGCCCAAGCCCTGGCACAGCTGCCGCAGCCGCTGCGCCCAGTGGTCAGGCATCAAGCCGGCGAGCGAACCTTAGGCCTTGCTCAACAAGCCTACACTGATGCCGGTATCAAGGCTGAGGTCAGGGCCTTTATCACCGACATGGCGGAGGCCTACGCCTGGGCCGATCTGGTCATCTGTCGCAGCGGTGCGCTCACCGTCTCCGAGCTGGCCGCGGCAGGATTAGCGGCCATCCTGGTACCCTATCCGCATGCGGTCGATGATCATCAGGTCGGTAACGCGCGCTGGCTCAGCGATGTCGGCGCGGCCCAGCTGCTGCTGCAGCAGGAGATGAACGCTGCCAGGCTCGCGAGCCTGCTCGAGCCATTGCTCGCCGATCCTCGGCAACGCCTGAGCATGGCGGAGGCTGCCCGCGCCAAGGCGCAGCCGAATGCCGCCGAGCGCATCGCCCAGGCCTGCCTGGAGCGCGCCGGATGAATGCCGCCCATCGCACCCACAGCGCGGCCAATATGGGCCGGATGCGGCGCCTGCATTTTATTGGTATCGGCGGCGCCGGCATGAGCGGTATCGCCGAGCTGATGGCCAACCTGGGCTACGAGGTCCAGGGCTCAGATCAGCGGGAGAACCAGGTGGTGCATCGTCTGGGCAGCCTTGGCGTGGAGTGCTTCATCGGGCATCGGGCCGAGCAAGTGGCCGAGGTCGATGTCGTCGTGGTCTCGACCGCGATCGACGAACACAACCCCGAGATCCTCGCCGCGCGCGCTGCACGCATCCCCGTCGTGCGGCGCGCTGAAATGCTAGCCGAGCTGATGCGCTTCCACTATGGCGTCGCCGTCGCTGGCACTCATGGCAAGACCACCACCACTAGCCTGATCGCTAGCGTACTCGCCGAAGGCGATCTCGACCCAACCTTCGTCATCGGCGGCCTACTCAATAGCGCCGGCGCCAACGCTCGCCTTGGCAGCAGCAAATACTTGGTCGCCGAGGCCGATGAGAGCGATGCCTCCTTTCTCTATCTGCAACCCATGCTGGCGGTGGTCACCAACATCGACGCCGATCACATGCGCACCTACGGCAATGACTTCGATCGGCTGCGCAGCACCTTTAAGGAATTCATCCATCACCTCCCCTTCTATGGACTGGCGGTGCTCTGCATCGATGATCCCGAGGTGGCCGCGCTGATCCCGTCGATCTCGCGCCCGGTGCGCACCTACGGCACCGACCCACAGGCCGATGTGCGCGCGCTGAACATCAGTCAGCAAGGGCTGCGTATGCGCTTCGAGGTGGTGCACAACGACGCCGCACAACCCTTTCCAGTGGAGCTCAATCTGCCCGGACGGCACAACGTGTTGAATGCACTAGCCGCGATCGCCATCGCGCTTGAGCTTGGCGTGGGCGAAGCGGCCATCCAGCAGGCACTGAGCACCTTTGCCGGGATTGGACGACGCTTCGTGGTCAGCGATTGCCCCCTGCCCAAGAGGGGCTCGATCACCTTGATCGACGATTACGGTCATCATCCGCGCGAGCTTGCTGCAACCATCGAAGCGGCCCGCGGCGGCTGGCCAGGCCGGCGCCTGGTCCTACTGTTTCAGCCGCATCGTTATTCTCGCACCCAGGAGCAGTTCGACGACTTTGCGCAGGTGCTCTCCGCGGTCGACCTGCTGGTTCTGTGCGAGGTCTATGCCGCTGGTGAGCAGCCCATTCCGGGTGCCGATGGCCGCAGTCTCAGCCGAGCCGTGCGTTCGCGCGGTCAGGTCGAGCCGGTCTTTGTTCAGCGCCTCAGCGAAGCCCCAGCGTTACTCGAAGCGCTGCTTGAGCCCGGCGATCTGTTGCTAGTCTCAGGTGCTGGCGATATCGGCCAGCTCGCAGCGCGCCTCCCGAACCTGCTCAGCGAGGCGCGGCAATGACTGGCACCCTGCAGCGGCCCACAGCCATGACCCCGCCTGCAAAGCGCGGTACATCCATGACCAGTCCTGTCACCCCGGTCGACCGCATGACCGAGCCGGCTCTGCAGCAACAGGGCCTGTCTGCGCCTGCGCTGCGCGGTGAGCTGCGCCTGAACGAGCCACTCGCAGACTACACCAGTTGGCGTGTTGGCGGGCCGGCGCAGCGTTTGTATCGGCCCGCTGATGCGCAAGATCTGGCCCGATTCCTCAGCAGGCTCGATGCAGATGAGCCAGTGTTCTGGCTTGGACTCGGCAGTAACCTGTTGATCAGCGATGCCGGCCTGCCAGGCACGATCATCCATACCCAAGGCTGCTTGAACGGCATTAGCCAGCTGTCTGATCAGGCTATTCGCGCCGAGGCCGGCGCCAGCTGTGCCAAGATCGCCCGCGTTGCCAGCCGCCTGGGCCTGGTCGGCGCAGAATTCCTGGCTGGCATCCCTGGCACCATGGGTGGTGCCTTAGCGATGAACGCAGGCGCCTGGGGCGGCGAAACTTGGCCACTGGTGCGCTGCGTGCGCACCATCGACCGGCAAGGCCAGATTCGCGAGCGCGAGCAGGCCGAGTTCCGTTTCGGCTATCGGCAGCTCAAGGGCCCGGAGGGCGAGTGGTTCCTGAGCGCCGACTTGGTCCTGCAGCCCGGTGATACCCAGGCTGCACAAGCACGCATCCGCGAGCTGCTCGATCGGCGTGCGGCCACCCAGCCAACCGGCCTGCCAAGCTGCGGCTCAGTATTCCGCAACCCCGCTGGCGATCACGCTGCACGCCTGATCGAGGCCTCTGGACTCAAAGGCAAGCGACTCGGCGGTGCCGAGGTGTCGCAAAAACATGCCAATTTCATCATCAACCTCGGCGATGCCAAGGCGCGCGATATCGCCGCACTGATCGACCTGGTTCAAGACGTGGTCGAGCGCAGCAGTGGGATTCGCTTGCAGCCAGAAGTCCGTCGCCTCGGAGCATTCCCATGAAGATCTTAGCGCCGACGACTCCCCTAGACCCGGCGCGTTATGGTCGGGTTGCGCTGATCCTGGGCGGCCTCTCCGCAGAGCGCCCGATCTCGCTCAAGAGCGGCGCTGCGGTACTGGCCGCACTGCAGCGACTCGGCATCGACGTCACAGCCTTGGACCCGGCAGGTCACCCCGGCAGCGCTTTATTTGAGGCACTGAATCCGCAGCGTTTCGAGCGTGCCTTCCTGATCCTGCATGGACGCGGTGGCGAAGACGGTCAGATCCAGGGCGCCCTCGAGACCTTGGGCCTGCCCTACACCGGCTCCGGGGTGCTTGGCTCAGCGATCGGCATGGACAAATACCGCACCAAGCAAATCTGGATCGGTGCGGGTCTGCCGACGGCCGACTTCAGGCTGATCCTTGATGAAACAGCTCTCGAGCAGGCCATCGCGCTCGGCTTTCCCCTGATGATCAAACCCGCGCACGAAGGCTCCAGCCTCGGCATGGCACGCGCCAATGATCCCGATGAGCTAATCGCAGCTTGGCGCGAGGCGGCCCGGCTCGACGCCGTCGTGCTCGCCGAGCGCTGGCTGACCGGGGCCGAATACACCTGCGGCATCCTCGGTGAGCAGGCGCTGCCATTGATTCGGCTCGAGACGCCAAACCTCTTCTATGACTTCGAGGCCAAGTACCAGGCCAATAGCACCTCGTACCACTGCCCTTGCGGACTGCCGGAGTCACTCGAGGCCGAGTATCAGGCACTTTGCCTGCAGGCCTTCCGTGTCGTTGGTGGCAGCGGCTGGGGACGCGTCGACTTCATGCTCGATGAGGCTGGCACCCCACGACTGCTGGAGGTCAATACCATCCCTGGGATGACCGATCACAGCCTGGTGCCGATGGCCGCGCAAGCTGCTGGCATCGACTTCGACAGCCTCTGTGCCCGCATTCTTGAGACCAGCATTCTCGAGACCCGCCTCTTGGAGACCGTCTCCCATGGTTGAACCGGCAGATGCGCTTTTAGGACAGGCCCCTTCCCGACCAAGGACTCGGCTCAGCATCATCGCTCGGCTGCTGACCGCGGTACTGCTGATCATTGGGCTGATCGGCAGCGGCTGGATCGGGCTGCAATGGGAGCCGAGGTTATTGCCGGTTCGTGTGGTGAGCATCGATGGCGAGATGCATGGACTCTCGCGCGAGGCCTTGCAGCAGACCATCAGCAAGGAGATCACTGGCGGCATCCTGACTCAGAATCTAGCGACGCTAAGGGCTCGGGTGCAGGCCCTGCCCTGGGTCGAGCAGGCAACGGCGCGCCGCATCTGGCCAGACCGTATTCAGGTCAGCGTGCGCGAGCACAGCGCCATTGCCCGCTGGAACGAAAATGGATTGGTGACCGAGTCTGGAGTGGTGTTTCGCCCGAGTGACGGACGCCTACCCGCTGGTCTTGCGCGCCTCGGCGGCGCCGATGATGAACAAGCACCTGAGGTGGTCGCTCGTTTCCTCGACTGGGGCTCGCGACTCCTCGGCCTCGGACTGATCGTCGATGGGGTTCGGCGCGATGCGCGGGGCGACTGGTCGATTGAGCTCCTCGGCGGAACCGACGTGCTGCTCGGCACCGATAATGTCGAGCAACGCCTTGAGCGTTTGATCGCAGCCTACAGCCAAATCGAGGCGATCGGCATCCCAACCAGACTGGATCTCCGCTACGCCAATGGTCTCGCGGTGCGCTGGCTGCCGGTCGGCAACAGCGCCGTCGGACCCAAGCGCATCGCGGCAAACTGATTTTTGAATATCGGAGCGGATCTGCATGGCAAGACGCAGCGAAAAGAACCTGGTCGTCGGTCTCGACATCGGCACCTCGAAGGTGGCCGCCTTGGTGGGTGAGATCCGTCCCGACGAGACCATCGAGATCATCGGGGTGGGCACCCATCCCTCGCACGGACTCAAGAAAGGTGTCGTCGTCGATATCGAATCGACGGTGCAGTCGATCCAGCGCGCCGTCGAAGAGGCCGAGCTAATGGCCGGCTGCGAGATCCATTCCGTGCACGCCGGTATCGGCGGCAGCCACATCCGCAGCCGCAACAGCGACGGCGTCACCGCGATCAAAGACCACGAGGTCAGCCAAAGCGATGTCGATCGGGTCATCGATGCCGCTCGCGCCGTCGCCATCCCTGCTGATCAAAAGATCCTGCATATCTTGCCGCAGGAATTCATCATCGATGATCAGGACGGCATCCGAGAAGCCATCGGCATGTGCGGTGTGCGTCTGGAAGCACGGGTGCACATGGTGACCGGCGCTGTCAGTGCCGCGCAGAATGTCGTGAAGTGCATCCGCCGCTGCGGCCTTGAGGTAGACGACCTGGTCATCGGCCAGCTCAGCTCATCCCTCGCCGTGCTCAAGGAGGACGAAAAGGAGCTCGGCGTCTGCGTGGTCGACATCGGCGGCGGCACCACCGATTTGGCCGTTTTCACCGATGGCGCCATTCGGCATATCGCCGTGATCCCAATCGCCGGCGACCAGGTCACCAACGATATTGCCGTCGCCCTGCGCACGCCAACCCAGCATGCCGAAGCGATCAAGATCCGGCACGGCTGCGCGCTGTCGTCAAGGGGAGGCCAAGAAACCATTGAAGTCCCAAGTATCGGTGAGCGACCACCGCGCCAGCTCTCGCGCCAGACGCTCGCCGAGGTGATCGAGCCACGCTACGAGGAGCTTCTGAACCTCCTCCAAGGCGAGCTGCGCCGCAGCGGCTTCGAAGAGCTGATCGCCGGTGGCGTCGTCCTCACCGGAGGCAGCGCAAAGATGGACGGCATCGTGGAATTGGCCGAAGAGGTCTTCCACATGCCCGTCCGACTCGGACTTCCCCAGTCGGTCACAGGGATGGAAGACACCATCGCCGACCCAGTTTACGCGGCCGGGGTCGGGCTACTCATCTACGCCAAGCAGCATCGGTTCTCCGGCGCCGCTGAGCACCAAAGCGCAGGCGTTTGGGGGCGCCTGCGTAACTGGTTGAGTGGCAGCTTCTGAGGATGGTGACGGGCGAGAGGCTCCCCGCGGCCCGAGGGGGATTAGGTTCAAATTGCAGCACAGATCACAACAGCAACATCCGCGAGGTAACTGATATGAGCTTCGAGCTAGTCGACACCCAGACCCAAAATGCCGTGATCAAGGTCATCGGCGTCGGTGGTGGCGGCGGTAATGCCGTCAATCACATGGCAGCCGCCAACATCGAGGGCGTCGAGTTCATTTGCGCGAACACCGACGCTCAGGCACTCGAAAACGTCGCCGTCAAAACCGTTCTGCAATTGGGCGCTGGCATCACCAAGGGGCTTGGCGCTGGTGCTGATCCGGATGTCGGACGCCGCGCCGCGGAAGAAGACCGCGACCGCATCAAGGACCTACTCGATGGCGCTGACATGGTGTTCATCACCGCCGGCATGGGCGGTGGGACCGGCACCGGTGCAGCACCCATCGTCGCGGCAGTCGCGCGCGAGCTCGGCATCCTCACCGTTGCCGTGGTCAGCAAGCCCTTCGTGTTCGAGGGCGGCAAGCGCGCCAAGGTCGCCATCGATGGCATCACCGAGCTGGAAAAGCACGTCGACTCGTTGATCACGATCCCGAACGATAAACTGCTCGCGGTGCTTGGCAAGCAGATGACCCTGCTCGATGCCTTCAGCGCTGCCAATGACGTCCTGCTGAATGCAACCCAGGGCATCGCCGAGCTGATCACCCGTCCAGGCCTGATCAACGTCGACTTCGCTGACGTCAAGACCGTGATGTCGGGCATGGGCGTCTCGATGATGGGCACGGGGTCGGCAACCGGCGAGAACCGGGCCCGCGAGGCCGCCGAGAAGGCGATCAACAGCCCACTGCTGGAAGATATCGATCTCGCTGGCGCCAACGGCATCCTGGTCAATATCACGGCTGGCATGACACTGACGATCGGTGAGTTCGACGAGGTCGGCAACACGGTCCGCGACTTCGCCGACGACAATGCAACCGTGGTGGTCGGCACCGTCATCGACCCAGAACTGGAAGAAGAGCTGCGCGTGACCGTGGTTGCAACCGGACTCGGCGATCGCAAGGCCGAGCGTCTCGCCGTGCGCGGTGGCGAGCCAAAGATCCGCCTGGTCGACAACGAACAGCGCGACGGCTCAGCGCCTGACTACCGCGACATGGATCAGCCCGCGTACATTCGCAACAAGCGCGCGGCAGCCGGCGGTGGCGAGGCAACCGCAACTGATCTGGACTATCTCGACATCCCCGCCTTCTTGCGCCGCCAAGCGGATTGACCTAGGACAACTCCTAATGCGGATTATTGGATAAAAATCAGACTCTTCTCTTGCAAAAACATTCAATGCTTGATAAAAATTCGGGAAAACCCTAACCTACCGGGCATTGAATGGTGCATGGCGCCAAGGCCCAGGGATGGGCCATGTTGAGCGCTGCAAATTATGTCCCTAGACGCGGTCTAGCTTCCCCCGACAACCTCAGGGTGCCAAAACCGCAACGCTCGGAGGAGCACCCATGATCCGCCAACGAACACTGAAGAATGTGATTCGTGCGACCGGCGTCGGTTTGCATACCGGCGAGAAGGTCTACCTGACGCTTCGACCAGCAGCCGCCGACACCGGCATCGTCTTCCGTCGAACCGATCTCGACCCTGTGGTCGACATCCACGCCAATCCGCTCAACGTCGGCGATACCCGGCTTTCGACAACCCTGACCAATGGCGATGTTCGCGTCTCAACGGTCGAGCATCTGCTCTCGGCCTTCGCCGGACTGGGCATCGATAACGCCTTTGTCGATCTCAGCGCAGCCGAAGTCCCGATCATGGACGGGAGCGCCGCGCCATTCGTGTTCCTTCTGCAATCCGCTGGGATCGAGGAGCAGAACCGTCCGCGTCGCTTTATCGCCATCAAGAAGCCGGTCATCGTCGAAGACGGCGATAAATATGCACGCTTTGACCCGCTCAACGGGTTTAAGGTCGAATTTTCGATCGACTTCGATCACCCCGCCTTCGCCTCAAGGCTGCAGAGTGCCACCATCGACTTTTCGACCACCTCATTCGTCAAGGAGGTGAGTCGCGCCCGTACTTTTGGCTTCCTGCGCGACATCGAAGCTTTACAACAGCAAGACTTGGCGCTTGGCGGCAGTCTCGACAATGCAGTCGTGGTGGACGATTTCCGCGTCCTGAATGAAGGCGGACTGCGCTACGAGGACGAGTTCGTCAAGCACAAGATCCTTGATGCGATCGGTGATCTTTACCTGCTTGGCCATCCGCTCATCGGCGCCTTCCGCGGCCATAAGTCAGGCCATGCGTTGAACAACCGACTCTTGCGAACACTGCTCGCCGACCAATCGGCTTGGGAAGAAGTCACCTTTGACGATCATGTTGAGGTCCCCATTCGCTACGGCGCACCGGTGGCCGCAAGCCTTTAGTGGGCCGCTTTAGACGCCAAAACCTGAGATTCTGAGCGAGCTAGCCGGATGATATGCCCAGCGTTCGAGCGAGGCGCGCGAGCGCCTGTGATAGCGCCGACTGGCCAGCATCATCCAAATGCCCGTTCTCATTACCAGGCTCCTGGTTGCCAGACTTCTGGTTGCCAGGCTCTTGGGTGGCACCCAGGCGCCCCGACTCGGGGCGTGACAACTGCGCCATGGAGTCGTGCGCAGGCGGAAGGACACGCACCTTACAGGTCTTCACCTCGGTCTCGACCGCGGCAAGACCGGTGATCCAATCAGAACCGATCAGCTCAGGGCAGAGAAACCGAAATCGGTCGACCCAAACGGGGGAATCAACAAAGAGGGTGAGCTCACCCGCTGAGACTGCAGCCTGGCAACAGTGCTTGGCTAGGTCAGCCGGCAGCCATCGCCGCAGCTTGCTCAGTAACTGCTCGCGCCGCTCGATCTCATCGAGCAACGCAGCAATGGGCTCGCTCGCACGAAGATGACGACGAATATGCGCTGTGGGCTTGTCCATTCATCGAGCCTCAGCGTTTTCGATCACGATGTCCAACCTTTGATTGAGGCGAATGAATCAACCCCGCCTTGCGCAACGGCACAGCAGCGGTGCACTGAGCCAAGGCGAGACCAGATTGCTGACGTCGACTGACCCGTACCAGCGGCGGCCGCAAATGATATCAACTGCTCGGAGAAACGATGCAACGGCTCAACGACAGTGACTCCCAACGCGGCTACAGCTCCGTAGCCCTACTCGCCAGCATGACGGTCGCCATCATGGCCGGCACCGCTGGATTCTGGATCGGCCAGCAGCGTCTTTCAGATCAGACGCAGACTGAACTTTCAACCGTCCTCTCCCATGTTAAGGCACGGCATCTCCCAGGCGCCGAAGCCGCTGAAGACGCCAATGCAGAACTCGACAGTATCGCGATCCGGGTCGGCCAGTTGCAGGCCGAAATCATTCGGATCAACGCCCTAGGCCAGCGTCTTGTCGAGATGTCGGGGCTTGATGCCGACGAATTCAACTTCCTGCAGCCAGCCCCCTCTGGCGGCGGCCCCGAAAAGGTCAGTCTGCGCGAGAACAAGGTCGACGAGGTGGCCCAAGACCTCGCCAAGGTGCTCGCCGAGATCAGCGACCGTAAACGCAAACTGGGCTTGCTCGAAACCTTGATCATGGAGCGAGAGCTCAAAAGCCACTCGGTCCCTGATGGCTGGCCATTGGCTACGGGAGGCGTTGTCACCTCAACCTTCGGCATGCGTCGCCATCCGATCAGCGGTCGGCGCAGCATGCACAAAGGCATCGATATCTCTGGCAAGCACGGCTCCGATATCCTTGCCATGGCCGATGGGCTGGTGATTTTCTCAGGGCGCAAGACGGGCTACGGCAAGATCGTCGAGATTCGGCATCCGGACGGGCTCGAGACGCGCTATGCGCACAATTCTCGGAATCTCGTCAGCGAAGGCGACTTAGTGACCAAAGGCCAGGTGATCGCCAAGCTTGGATCGACTGGTCGCTCAACGGGCCCCCACGTTCACTTTGAGGTACGCCGCAATGGTGAGGCACTGGACCCGATGCGGTTTCTCGACCTAAGCGAGCGCTCAAGGCTCGCCCGCCTTTAAGGCCAATCCATCCTGGGCCTCTATTGATGCTGAGCCCATGCTGAGCCCAGCCTGGGCTTGAGCTGACACCACCGATCAGCGTTGTAACCGCCGGCACAGCCTAAGATCCATCCGCCAACTGAGAGCCGGTCTCGATGACGCCGGGTGCCTTTGCAAAGGCCCCGGCGTCTTTCATTCAGCAGCCACCCGCTGAGCCGATCTGCGCTCTTGGCTCGACTCCGGTATCATTCCGAGCAAATTTTTGCCCACCACTACAGAGCCCTAATCATGGCCCTACGCCTTTTCCGAAAGGTCTTCGGCAGCCGTAATGAGCGTTTGGTCAAACGGTTGTTGAAGTCTACTGAGCAGATCAACGCAACCGAAGACAGCGTCTCCGCGCTCTCCGATGAAGCACTGAGAGCCCAGACCGACCTCTTTCGCGAGCGGCTAGCCGAGGGCGCCACCCTCGATGACCTTCTACCCGAGGCCTTTGCCGTCGTGCGCGAGGCCGGCAAGCGGGTACTCGGCATGCGCCACTTCGATGTGCAGCTGGTCGGTGGCATGGTGCTGCACAACGGCAAGATCGCCGAGATGCGTACCGGTGAGGGCAAGACCCTGGTCGCCACCCTCGCCGCCTACCTCAACGCATTGCCGGCGAAAGGCGTGCATATCGTCACCGTCAACGACTACCTGGCGCGACGCGATGCGGCCTGGATGGGGCAGATCTATCACGCCCTCGGCCTGAGCGTCGGCGTCATCAACAGCTCCGGCGGCATGGGGCCGGATAACGCGTCGTTCTTGTTCGATCCCGCCTATGAGCCGGCGGAGCAAGACGGCTATCGGCACCTGCGCCGGGCGACCCGGCGCGAGACCTATCACGCCGACATCACCTACGGCACCAACAACGAGTTCGGCTTCGACTATCTGCGCGACAACATGGCGTTTACGCCCGAGCAGCGGGTGCAACGCGATCCCTACTACGCGATCGTCGACGAGGTCGACTCGATCCTGATCGATGAGGCACGCACCCCGCTGATCATCTCGGGTCCCTCCGAAGGCAACACCGATCTCTACACCAAGATCGATACGATCATCCCGAGCCTGATCCGCCAGGAGCCGATCAAGAACGAGGAAGGCCAACCGGATTTCGGCCCCGGCGACTACTCGGTCGATGAGAAGGCGCGGCAGGTCTACCTGAGCGAAGAAGGCCACGAGAAGGTCGAGCAACAGCTCACCGAGATGGGCCTGCTCGGCGAAGACGAGAGCCTCTACGACGCTGGCAACATCGTGCTCATGCACCATGTCTACGCCGCGCTGCGCGCCCATGCGCTGTTCCAGAAGAACGTCGACTACATCGTCCGCGATGGCCAGATCATCATCGTCGACGAATTCACCGGCCGCACCATGCCGGGACGGCGCTGGTCCGAGGGGCTGCATCAGGCGGTGGAGGCCAAGGAAGGGGTGGCGATCCAGCAAGAAAACCAGACGCTGGCCTCGATCACCTTCCAGAACCTGTTCCGGCTCTATCCGAAGCTGGCCGGCATGACCGGCACCGCCGACACCGAGGCGTTCGAGTTCCAGAGCATCTATGGGCTCGAGGTCACGGTGATCCCGACCAACCAGCCGATGGTCCGCGACGACCGCGGCGATCTGGTCTATCTGACCCAGGAAGAAAAATACGCCGCGATCATCGAAGACATCCGGGATTGCGTCGAGCGCGGGCAGCCGGTGTTGGTGGGCACGGCCTCGATCGAGACCTCCGAGCTGGTCTCGCAGAAGCTCAAGGCAGCGAAGATCAGCCATGAGGTACTGAACGCCAAGCAGCACGAGCGCGAGGCCGGCATCATCGCCCGTGCGGGTGAACCTCGGGCGGTCACCATCGCCACCAATATGGCCGGGCGCGGTACCGACATCGTGCTCGGCGGCAACCTCGAGGCCGAGCTGGAAAAAGCCGGGAACGAACCGGAGCGCGGGCGCATCAAGGCGGACTGGAACAAGCGTCATGCACAGGTCATCAAGTCCGGTGGCCTGCATGTAATCGGCACCGAGCGCCATGAATCCCGTCGCATCGACAACCAGCTGCGCGGTCGCGCGGGGCGTCAGGGTGACCCGGGCTCGAGCCGCTTCTATCTGTCGCTGCAAGACAACCTGATGCGCATCTTTGCCTCCGAGCGCGTCGCCAACATGATGCAACGCCTCGGCATGCAAGAGGGCGAGGCGATCGAGCATCCTTGGGTGACCAAGGCGATCGAGAACGCCCAGCGTAAGGTCGAAGGGCGCAACTTCGATATCCGCAAGCAGTTGCTCGACTATGACGACGTTGCCAACGATCAGCGCAAGGTGATCTACCAGCAACGCCGCGAGCTGATGGACGGTGACGACGTCTCCGAGACCGTCGCCGCCATGCGCCAGGACGTGCTCAATGAGCTGATCAGCCTGTACATCCCACCGCAGAGCCTGGAGGAGCAATGGGATGTGCCGGGGCTGACCGCCGCCCTGCAAGACGCCTATGGCGGCGACTGGCCGATCCAGCACTGGCTGGATGAAGACCACGACCTGCACGAGGAAACGCTGCGCAAGCGCATCGCCGATGAGCTTGCCGCGCAGGCGACGGAGAAGGAGAAGCTGATCGGGCCGGCGAATATGCGCCAGATCGAGAAGGCGGTGATGCTCCAGACCCTGGATACGCAATGGAAAGACCATCTGGCCCAGATGGACTATCTGCGCCAAGGCATCCATCTGCGCGGCTATGCGCAGAAGAACCCGAAGCAGGAGTACAAGCGCGAGGCCTTCGAGATGTTCTCGGCGATGCTCTCGAGCATCAAGCAGGACGTGGTGAAGACGCTCGCCCGGATGCAACTGCAGGTGCCCGACGAGATCCTGCCGCAAGGGCCGAGCCCGTCGTCGTTTCAGTTCAAGCACGAGGCCTTCGAGGGCCTCCCCTCCTCCGCCAAGCAGGCGCCAGACGCAGCGGGCGGCCAGGCTGGTGCTGGCGGTGCAGCGTCCACCTCAGACGAGGATGCACATCAGCCCTTCGTCCGTGACGGTCGCAAGGTCGGCCGTAATGAGCCCTGTCCCTGCGGCTCGGGCAAGAAGTTCAAGCAGTGCCATGGCCGTGTCTCTTAACCTGCAGCGGCGAGCAGTGACCAGACCATGGACCAGAGCATGGACCAGACGATGACCCTTGATGCAACCAGCACCCTGAAACAAGCGCCTCATCGTCCGGAGCAGCCAGGCAGGATGAACGTGACTGGCGTTCGCCTTGCCGCGGTGCCTGCGGCCATCCGCTATCGCGATCGCGACGACCTGGTCTTGATTGAGTTAGCGGAGGGCACAGCATGCGCTGCTACCTTCACCCGCAACGCGTTCTGTGCCGCGCCGGTGACCGTGGCGCGCGAGCATCTCACCGCCGAGGCGCCGCGATGGCTATTGATCAACGCTGGCAACGCCAATGCCGGCACCGGTGCCCGCGGACTTGAGGACGCACGCGCCTGCTGCCGTGCCTTGTCGGTGCTGACAAGCATCAATCCGGCACAGGTGCTGCCTTTCTCAACCGGCGTCATCGGCGAATACCTGCCGGTCGAGCGACTCACGGCCGCATTGCCCCAGGCCCTTGCGGCGCTGGATGAGAACGGCTGGGATGCCGCCGCCCGCGCGATCATGACCACGGATACCCGCCCCAAGATCGCCACTCGACAGCTGATGCTCGGCGGCCAGCAAGTGACCCTCACCGGCATCGCCAAGGGCGCTGGCATGATTCGGCCGGATATGGCGACCATGCTCGCCTTTATCGCGACCGATGCCGCCGTCACCCCAGCCTGCCTTCAACGCTGCCTGACCCAAGCCGTCGATGGCTCTTTCAACGCCATCAGCATTGATGGCGATACCTCGACCAACGACGCCTGTGTGCTGGCCGCAACCGGTGCCGCCGGCAATCCACCGCTCGATGACCCAAGCTCGACGGATCGCGAGACGACCGACCTTGAGACGACAGAGCTCAAGGCCTTTCAGCAGGCGCTCAATTCGCTCTGTGACGAGCTCGCCCGCGCGATCGTCCGTGACGGCGAGGGGGCAACCAAGCTGGTCAGCATCGAGATCGGCGAGGCGCGCACGGCGACCGAGGCACGCCAGGTCGCCGACACCATCGCCCATTCGCCGTTGGTCAAGACCGCCCTCTTTGCCTCTGATCCCAATTGGGGACGCATCCTCGCCGCGGTCGGACGCGCTGGGCTTGAGGACCTCGACATCGACAAGGTGCGCATCCGGCTCGACGATGTGCTCATCGTTTCAGGCGGCGGTCGCGATCCGGGCTACCAGGAGCAGGCTGGACAGGCTGTGATGGCCAAGGATAGCTTCAGCATCGGGGTCGATCTCGGCCGCGGCAGGAGCAGCGCTCGACTCCTGACCTGCGACCTCTCTTATGACTACGTCCGCATCAACGCCGAGTACCGAACCTAGCTAGCCAGCTAGCCGATCGGATCATGCCGACGAGCCGCGCTGATGCCTCGCCGCAGCAGCTTGAATCAAGCAACAGCAATTGACCGCTAGCGACGCAACGCATCAAAGATGAGCCAGAGAAGTGGGACGCTCGCCGACCCCAAACTGATCCATGTCGCCGCTGGCGTCATCAGTGACGCCCAAGGCCGTGTGCTGATCGCCAAACGACCCATCGGCACGCATCAGGGCGGTCTCTGGGAGTTCCCGGGTGGCAAGCTCGAGCCTGGCGAGCCAGCCGAGCAGGGACTGGCCCGCGAGCTCGATGAGGAGCTTGGCATTCAGGTCAGGGCCTCAAGGCCGCTGATCCGTCTACGCCATGACTATGGCGACCGGCTGGTACTGCTCGACATTCATCGGGTACTCAGCTATCAGGGTCATCCACAGGGGCGCGAGGGCCAGGCACTGGATTGGCTGCTGCCGGCGGACATGCAGCCTGAGTATTTTCCGGCGGCTGACCGGCCTGTCATCAGCGCACTCCGCTTGCCGAGCCGGTACCTGATCACCGGTCCTGATCCGCGCCAGCCTGATGCCTTCCTCGCCCGGCTCAGCGATGTGCTCGACCGCTCCCAGCTGCGCATTCTCCAGCTGCGGGCACCCGGACTCGCTGCCAGTGAATACGCAGTGCTCGCGCGGCGCTGTGCCGAAGTCTGCCAAGAGGCCAAGGTTCAGCTTGTACTCAACTGCGATCTGGAGCTCGCCAACACATTGCCTGGCGACGGGCTGCATCTCACCGAGGCACGGCTAGTAGGATTGGCCGAACGCCCACGGCTCAGCAAGCCGTTGCTCGGTGCCTCATGCCATCGTGCCGAGGCTCTCGCCAAGGCGTCCGCACTTGGTTTGGACTACGCCTTGCTTTCACCCGTACAACGCACAGGAAGCCATCCAGAGGCAACGCCACTCGGCTGGCGGAGCTTCGCCCAACTCGTGGATCAGGCCAGCCTACCCGTCTACGCGCTGGGTGGGGTCGATGACAGCGATCTCGAGATCGCCATCCAGCATGGTGCCCAAGGAATCGCGGCCATCAGCGGTTTCTGGTTAGGCTCAGCCTAGACGGAGGCGATGTTCAGAAACGCTTTATCAGAAGCGCATCTGCGCAAGCAGGACTAGAGCATCCGCACAAGCAAGACTCAGAAGGGAACCAACCCCAACAGGGCGAGGACAAGCAAGGCCAGCAAGCCGACCATCTGCATCAACAGATCAAAACGCCGGTGACGGCGATGCAATCCTTTGATGCGCTCATCAAGACGGCTGGATGCAGCGAGCTGGGGCTCGATGAAGACGCGGCGATGGTCAAGCTCAACGGCGTCGGCTGCGGCCACAGCCGTTTCAAGATCTACCCTATAGGTCCGCGGCTCTAGGCTGTTGAGGTGTCGGCGCAGGCCCTCGTGCAGGTGCATGAACGCGGTATCGACATCCTCAAAGCGGGCGGCAAACCTCAAACCCGACCGATCGAGCTGAGGAGCGCCGTCCGCCGTACTCAGAGTGACAAGGCCCGGTAGATCCGGTTGCGTCTCGAGCAGCAGATAACCTTTTCGCATCGTTTTTTGCCTCGCCGTTAAAGTGAGAGCCTCGATGCCTGTTGTGATGTGCTCGTCTAGCCGCAGACTTGACTCTCAGCTCAAGCCACTTCGGCCTCCAGCTCCCAGTTGCATTGATCGATCAGCTCACGCGTCTCCCGCTTGAGCGGCGAACGCTGCTCGGGGAGGAATTCACGGCCCCGGGACCAGGCCTGCTCCGCCCTCTCAGCCTCAAACTGCAGCCCTTGACGGCGAAGATGCCATAGGGTGTGGGTCTGTTTCGGTGTCATCATTCATGCCTCTACGCAACAAACCACTTGGATAACAACAGAGTGGCCTGCAAAATCACGATAGTCCGCGATCACGTCCGTTGATCGCCAGCCGCAGTAACCATCCACAACATGCGTGATATACACGACAAGTCACGTCACCCTCGCCTCACAGCATAGCGCAGTTGCGACAGTTCTCAATGCATCGTTTCCATGTCGCTTCTTGTGGACACTTGCGTCTGCAGCCGATGACCCGTGAAATGCTCGTAATGCTGCGCTGCGTCAGTCGATCTAGTGCTCAAGACTTCCACAACGGCAGGATCGCCACTATGTTGCGAATGCGAAAGCTGTCTCTATCAGCTGATGTCTCTTCACTGGCGAGCAGCCCTCAATAGGCCGCGTTCGATGGATCAAGCCGTATCAACACCGATAACGCTAGCGCAGTTAGCTGCCGGATCATCCGCCGTGATCACGCAGATCGCGGGCGGCCATGAGCTACATCGAAAATTACGTGGCCTCGGCATCCGCGTCGGCACCCAGGTACGTGTCGAACACCGCCGGGGATCTGGACTCGTGGTCTCGGTCGGCAACAGCCGGATCGCCCTAGGCGGCGGGATCGGCGAAAAGCTGCTCATCGCGCCAGCAGCCCCCCAAGCGCGCGCCGCACCTCGGGCAACTCCCTAGCAAGCCCCTAACAACTCGCGGGCCCCTAGCACCCCAAGACACTAAGACACTGTCCACCAACTTCTTCCCGATTTGCCGGTCTCTGTCGAGAGACCATCGAGATGATCATCGGGAAATCGAACAAGGACAGCCACGAAGCTTCGCACAGAGTCGTACCGCGATGAATCGCACCCCCAAAGAGTCCAGCACCCCATTAGGGGCCAAGGCGCCGCTCACCATGGCGCTTGCCGGCAACCCGAACTGCGGCAAATCCGCGCTATTCAATGCCCTGACGGGGATTCGCCAAACCACGGGTAACTGGCCTGGAGTCACCGTTGAGCGCCGCGAGGGCCGCAGCGAGCTTGACGGGCGGCCGCTGCGCGTGATCGATCTGCCGGGGATCTACTCGCTGGATGCCGATTCCCTCGACGAGCGGGTGACGCGCGACTACCTGCTGAGTCGCGAGGCCGATCTCGTCGTGAACGTTGTCGATGCCTCCAATCTTGAACGTCATCTCTATCTGACCCTGCAGTTGCTCGAGCTTGACGTACCAATCGTGCTGGCACTGAACATGATGGATGTTGCCCGCAAGCGTGGCATCGAGATCGATACCGACAGTTTATCCGAGAGGCTCGGTTGTCCGGTGGTACCCGTGGTTGCGATCTCCAAGGAGGGCATCACCGAGCTGAGTGCACGCGCGCTCGCGGTGGCAGGCGGCCAGGAGAGTGGAGGCTATGCGTTAGGCCATGATGAGGTCGTGGAGCAGGCCATCACCGAGCTGTTGCCAGGATTGAACAGCGGTTCGGAGCGCAACGACCGCTGGCTGGCCTTGAAGCTGATCGAGGGCGACCACCAGGTTCTCACCGAGCCTGATCCCCAGCTTGAGGCAAGGGTTCAGCATTGGCGGCAGGCGATCGCCGCGCGGACCGGCGAGGACGCCGATATCCAGATCGCCGACACCCGCTTCGCCCATGCCCATGCATTGGCGAAAATGGCACAACGCCAACGCGGCGCAGCCGTCGGTCACCTCTCCGATGCCATCGATCGTGTCGTCCTCAGCCGCCTCTGGGGCATCCCGCTGTTTCTGGCGATGATGTACCTGATGTTCGTCTTCACCATCAACATCGGCGGCGCCTTCATCGATTTTTTTGATGCTGTCGCGACGGCTTTGTT
The DNA here is from genome assembly GCF_034860625.1 of Lamprobacter sp. Classification (NCBI taxonomy): domain Bacteria; kingdom Pseudomonadati; phylum Pseudomonadota; class Gammaproteobacteria; order Chromatiales; family Chromatiaceae; genus Lamprobacter; species Lamprobacter sp. The sequence continues at coordinate 15,254 of NZ_JAYESN010000028.1, read as the reverse complement.
CGTCGATGGACTTGGCACAGTACTCAGCAACCTCGGCGCACCGAACTGGACCCGGCTCGTCCTCGCCGATGGCGTGGGCGCTGGCCTGGCTGTCGTCGCCACCTTCATCCCGGTCATCGCCAGCCTCTACATCTTCCTCTCTGCACTCGAAGATTCGGGCTACATGGCGCGCGCGGCCTTCGTTATGGACCGTTTCATGCGCTCCATCGGACTCCCCGGCAAGGCCTTTGTCCCACTGATCGTGGGTTTCGGCTGCAATGTCCCGGCCGTCATGGCCACGCGCACACTCGAGAACGAACGTGAGCGCAAGCTGGCCATTCTGATGAACCCGTTCATGTCCTGCGGTGCCCGGCTGCCCGTCTATGTGCTCTTCGCAGCAGCCTTCTTTCCGCATTCTGGCCAAAATATCGTCTTCGCGCTCTATCTCACCGGCATCGCCATCGCACTGCTCACCGGCCTGGTGATGAAACGGACCCTGCTCGCCGGCTCCAGTACCGGCTTCATGATGGAGCTGCCGCCTTATCACATGCCCAGACTGCGCGGCGTGCTCCTGCGCACCTGGGATCGGGTACGGCTCTTCCTGCGCGAGGCCGGGCGGGTCATCATCGTCATGGTGCTGATCCTGAACATGCTCAGTTCGATCGGCACCGATGGCAAACTGGATCAGAGCAATAGCGATGCCTCGATCCTCGCCGCTGCCAGCCGCCTAGCCACCCCCTTGTTCGCGCCCATGGGCATCGGCGAAGACAATTGGCCCGCTGTGCTTGGGATCGTCTCCGGCGTGCTCGCCAAGGAGGTGATCGTCGGCACACTGGACAGTCTCTACAGCCGGCTTGCGGTGGAGGCGGCGCCTGAGGAGACAGCGCCACCCTTCGAGCTGAGCTCGGCGCTCATCGCCGCAGCCGCGACCATCCCTGCCAATCTCGCCGAGGTTGGCCGCAGCCTGGCCGATCCACTCGGCTTACAGATCGGCGAGGAGCTCGATCCTGACGCCATCGCCGCCGAGCAAGCGATCACGTCCGGCACCTTTGGCGCGATGGCAGCGCGCTTCGACGGCCAAGCCGGCGCTTTCGCCTATCTGCTGTTCGTGCTGCTGTACTTCCCCTGCGTCGCCACCATCGGCGCGATCGTGCGCGAGGCTGGTGCGCCCTGGGCCAGTTTTGTCGCTGTTTGGACCACCGGCATCGCCTTTATCACCGCCACCCTGTTCTACCAAAGCGCGACCTTTGAGCGGCATCCCTTGTCATCCAGCCTCTGGATCGGCGCCCTCCTGTTGCTGCTGATCCTAGTCTTCACGGGGCTGCGCCTCTGGGGCAAGCGGGGACGGCAGATGGCGCTGGCCACCGCCAGCAGCCGCGCCTGATGTTGACAAGGGCACGCGATCTGGTGCGCCAGCAGGGCGTGATCTCAGTGCAGGAGGTGGCACTGAATCTGGCTGTGCCCACCGATGTTGCGCGGGCGCTGTTGCAGAAGTGGGTCGATAAAGGACGCATCGCACAGCTTCCAACCCCGACAGCCTGCACCGGCTGCATGCTCTGCGACCCCGCGCCGCGCGAACTCTACCACTGGCAGGCAACCGCTGAAGAGGATGCCGACAGTGCTTCTGGCGCTGATCAGTCTGAGGTTGGTCGCAGCACCAGGGTACCAAGCCGTTGCCCAGCGGCTAGACCGCCCCAGGGCCAGGGGTGAGCGCATCCGTTGAGCCAGTCGTCGAGCGGAACGGCGCGATAGCCTGAAAAGCTCGCCAAGGGTCTCTGCCTGGATACTGGGAAGCGCGAGCGTCCCCTGGTCGCTCGGGCGACATCGCTGCATCCATTATCCTAAAAAGAGCATTTCAACCGCAGATGACGCAGATTAACGCAGAGATTTCAATACCTTGCTGCCGTTCATTGCTTCAGCTGTTGGGTGGCCTTGTTAAACCCGCCAAGACCTTGTTTTATATTATTTTAATCTGTGCAAATCTGCGTCATCTGCGGTTTATCGGATTATTGGCGCAAGGCCTCAACCGCATGCGCAGTCACAGGCGGCGCATCATTACCCCAATTCGCCCGGAGATAGCTTGCCAGGATCGCGATCTGCTCGTCGGTCAACACCGAGCCAAACGAGGGCATCACCACATGCCGCGAAAAGGCTTCCGAGGGATCGGAGGGGGCGCCTAGCAGCAGGGTCTTGATCAGATCGTTTGGTCGCTCATCATTGACCACCGGATTACCCCTCAACGCAGGAAAGTAGGGCTGAAGCCCCTGGCCATGATCCTGGTGGCAAGCGCTACAGTTCTTGACATAGAGTTCGCGACCTTGCTCATAGGCCGCTTCCGTCAGCACCTCCGGTCTCTTGGGCCGATGGTTGAGCTCGGTGTTAGGCGGGAGATCCTTTAGGTAAACCGCAATTGCTCGCAGGTCAGACAGGGCGAGTTTCGAGAGGCTGTCGTGCGCTACCTCGGCCATCGGGCCCAGTGCCGCAGTCGCTGGTGCAGCACCCGCATCCGGCTCCGAGGAATCGAGATCAGCTGGCGCCATGCCCGTCTGCAGGAAGACGGCAAGCTCATCGACAGTCCAGCGTCCAAGCCCTTCGCCCAGATCAGAGGTCAGATTCGGCGCATACCAGCCATCAATGATGGCACCGGTCATCGCCTGCGAAGGCTCAGTTGCGCCCGCCATGTTGCGTGGGGTATGACAGGAGCCACAGTGGCCAAGCCCCTCGACCAGATAGGCACCCCGGTTCCACTCCTCGCCGCGGCTCGGGTCAGACGCAAAACGGCCCTTGTCGAAATAAACCTCCTGCCAGCCGAACATCAGGTCGCGCACCGAGAACGGCCAGCGTAGATCGTTCTTGGGCGGTTGATAACTGGACGGCTCGAGCGACATCAGATAGTCCTTGATCGCGAGCAGATCCTCATCCTCTACCTTGGTATAGAAGGGATAGGGCAACGCTGGATAGTAAGGCAGCCCACTCGGGGAGATACCATCCTGCAGCGCGTGCAGGAAGTCCTGGTCGCTGAACGCGCCAATGCCATCGTCCTTTGACGGCGTGATGTTCGGCGTGTAGAGGGTGCCGAAGGGGGTATCGATCCGCAAGCCACCCTCGAAAGGCTTGCCGCCGGGTCGCGTGTGGCAGGCGATGCAATCGCCTGCGGTCGCCATGTACTCACCGTAAACCAAGCGCCCTTGCGGTAGCTCGCTTGGATCTGACGGCGTATCGACCAGCTCATCGCCGGCCACCACAAGGGCACTCGCGCAGAGCAGACTCGTGGTCAAGGTAAGTGAGCGAAAACACATAACCGATCTCTCCGAGGGTGGGATGACCTGACATGGTGAAGCATTCGAGCGATCTGCAAGCTGCAGACGCTAGCCAGGCAAGCAGGTATCATCAAGCAGGTATCATCAAGCAAGCGCTTGCTCAGAAGACATGGGTCCCTTGCGGTGGCGTTGCCCCATGGAAAATATCTCGGTAAGCGCTATAAATCGACAAGACCACGAGCGCTGCAAAGACCAGCATGAGTGGGATCATCAGTAGCATCAAGACCACCATCAGCGATTCCGAGACCGCGGCCAGGAGGGCGCCCAGCATCCCTAACACCAGACTGGCTCCGACCAAGATAAAGACGAGGGCCAAGCCATAGACCACGAAGGGGATCAGGTTCTTCCAGCAGCCGTTGAAGCTCATCCGCATCGCCTCAATCGCCGTCATCCCCTCCAACGCCACCAGCGCTGGAGCAAACCAATACAACATCAATAACGGCACCAGCGTGAGCATCACCACGAGCAAGAACAGTCCAAGCGCCGGTCCCAAGGCAGCAGCGACCACTGCTGGGTCGCTCGAGCTCAGAGCCTCCATAGAGGAGACCGTTAAGACACCGGTCGCCATCGAGATTAGGGCAGCCACCATGACGGCTACGAACAGGCCCAAAAGATAGAGTAAGCCAACCAAGGCCAACTGCCCGCCGTGCGGCGAGAAGCCATCGAAACCAGCGGTCAGCCTCAGCCTACCCTGGCGTTCCTGAGACTGGGCGCCTAGCATCAGCCCACCGGCAAAGATTGGCCCCAGGATCATGGTTGCCAAAGAGCCGATCACTGGCACCAAGCTCAGCGCGAAAGTCACCAGATAGACTAGAGCAACAGCGGCTAGCCACCCCCTGGGTTGAACCTTGAATTGCTGCCAGGCCTGGGTGATCCAATACCAACCATGGCTCGCGGGACGTCTCACCGGGGCGAACCGCCGCTGGCCGCCGTCACCGCCTGCCACACCAGCGGCCGACACCCGATCGCGGGTCTGTTTAGCCAGGGACAGCGGCCCTTGTGGATGTGTTCCAGGCGAGCCAGATGGACCAGCAGCGCCGTCTCCAGCCGCATCGACCGCTGCTCGTTCAGCCGCAGCGACCTGCCCGCCAACATCCGCAACGGCCGCATCCGCCTCCATCGGCTCGATTCGCGATGCCAGTCCGATCTCCGCAAGCACCTCTTGATAGCGCCGCGCGTTGTCAGCGTCGACATCGGTTTTCAGCGCCCGCGCCTGACCCGCCGCGATCAATTCACGGGCCTGGGGCTCGCTCACCTTGAACACAGTGGCGAAATCCCGCACGGCGTTTTCAGGGTCGACCGCGGGGTCAAGGGTTCCGGTAAAGACGACCTTAAAGACCTGCGCCATCAATGCCTCCTCAAGCGGTTAATCGCTTCTTCATCCAGTTCAAGAGGCCCGGCTCCGCCTCCCAGACGTCGCGCATCGCCTCACGATAGAGCCATGCTTGATCTTCGCCGCCGGGGGTAAAGCCAGCGTCATCCAGCACTGGGCGTTTGATACGCTTACGCAACAGGAAGCGCGGAATACGTGGCAACCGATCCACTGCGCGGCTCAGTGCGCGTGCCGCATGCTCTTGATCTCCCAAACGATAGAGCGCAAGCACCTCACCATAGGCCAGATCGGCAAGCAGATCGTCTGGGAATCGGCGCGCAAGCTCCAGCGCCTGCTGATCCGATCGGGCACGGAGATAATGGTTCATCAACTCAGCCCGAGCGCCATGATTATCCTGAGGGTTCAGGGCCAGTAAGCGCTCAACCGCAGCCGTTGCAGCCGTCTCACGGCCTGCTTCAGCTTCGTGAAGATAGGCGCGAAACAGCAGCCTAAGCGCCGGACGGTTGCGCTCCGCACTCCAGGGCAAGGCGCCGACGCCGGTATCGGCAATGGTCGCCTCGATGATCGCAAGCGCACGCTGATAAAGCGGCCCCAGTAGCGTATGCGCGACCCAAGGCAGGCTGCTCTCCGGGTGCTCATAGAGCGCAGTCGCCAGATCATCCAAGATGTCTAGGCTATTCGCCGCCTCGGGCTGCGCGGCGAGAAAGCGCATCCAGCCCTCGCCGTCCCAGAGTGCGCCATCATCGAGCGCCGAGAGCTGGGTCGAGTAGGGTTTAGATGCCGGAAAGACCCGGTGCCATTCGCGCTCGACCGCACGCAAACGGGTATTAGGCAAGAGCGCACCCACCGCGCCGGATGACGCCGCGCCGTCGATCAGGAATTGCTCATCGGGAAACAACGACAGTTGCCGACCGGCCCCCGGCGGCAGCGGATCATCGAGTGTCTCGACCTGATAAGCCAACGGTGGCAGCGCCGAGAGCGACCTGACCCATTGACAAAGCTCAAGTAGCAAGGGGTCCATTGCCGCTGAATGACTCGAGACCAAGGCCTCTTGCGGGTCGATCATGGCCTGCTCGAGAAAGCCGAGAAACCCGGCGTCAGCTTCGCCATTTCGCCTGAGCCGATGGCGCCAAAATTGTGCTCGCGAGCGGGCGCGGGCGTCATCATGGCGCGCTGCGAGCAGGGTGATCTCAAGCAGGGCCGTCGATGGATTATCCGGCCCCTGACGCAAGGCCTGCTCGAAGGCCTCGCCGGCATAGTCGAGCTCGCCCTCATCCATAAACATCATGGTCAACCGTTGCCAGGCGGCAGCCTTGAGCTCACGGCTGCCTTCGTCGGTTACGCGCAGCAAGAAGGCGTGTTTTTTCTTCCAGTGATCCAGCGCGTCAAAGGCATCGCAGAGGATATCGAGCGCGGGCTCATAGCGACCATCGAGCGCGCCGATATCGCCTTTGAACAGAGGCTCCAGCAAGGCTGCCGCACGCCCAGGCCGCTCGTGCTCCAGCCAGCGCTCAGCGACCTTGGCCAAGAGCGTGTCAGGCACCGCGCGGCGGCGCAGCGCCTCTTGCATCGCCTCTTCTGGCAGATCGTCGATCAGCAGATCCCAGATCAGCTCGAGCGGCAGTTCCGGCAAGGGCCCAAGCGGCCCACAGCAATCGCGGTAACGGAGATCAGAGCCACAGAAACAGGGCTCATCATCAGCGGGCGGTGTAAGGACGAGAGGTCGCCAGTCATTGTCCGCGCGCGGGGTCGCGTTCCAGATCGCCACGCCCAGCATGGCGGCTAAACGCTCGGCTTCCCCCTCCACCAGCTCAGACTCGACGCCAAGCTCGATCGGTATATGGGCCCGCGACCAGGCAATATAGCGATCGAGATCGCCATCGCCTGCAATCTGTCGTACCGCATCACGCAATAGCTGTTCCATCCGCTGCGGGTCAGTCGTCTCGCTCTGCATCAGGGCGCCCTCCGGCTGAAATGGTGCCAATTCGGTCCCCTCGTGGCATTGTACCCTGAGCGAGGCGGCGCGTCTCGACGCCCGCAGCCGCCGTCCCGAGCAGCATCCGGCCCCTTGAAACGAGCCCATGACCGACAAGTCCGTCAGAATCTTTGTCTCCTCACCCGCTGACGTCGATCACGAGCGCGCCGCGGTCAAAGACATCGTCGATCAGCTGGCGACTGAGTATCTGCCGTACTTCGAGCTGCGCGCGGTGCTCTGGGAAGAGGAGGCGCTGACGGCGGATCGCACCTTCCAGGCCGGGCTGACCCAGCCCGAGGACTGCGACATTGTCCTCGTCATCCTCTGGACCCGACTCGGCTCGCCGCTGCCGCAAGAGCCCTACCGGGGCATGACCGGCACCGAGTGGGAGTTCGTCAACGCGGTCGAGGCCTCGGCCAAGGCCGGCATCCCCGAGGTGTTGGTGTACAAGAAGACCACGCCGAAGCTGGTCGACATCACCGATGCCGCAGTCGCGCGCGAAGCGGTTGAAGACCGGCGCCGACTGGAAGCATTTTTTCGCCAGCATTTCTTTTTCGACGACAACAGCTTCCGCCGCGCCTTCCGTACCTTCGACAACGCCACGGCGTTCCGCGAGCTGGTGTCGACCCAGCTCCGCAAGCTGCTCAACCGACGCATCAGCGCCGAGCGTCGCGCCACCACCGGGGATCTGCATTGGCAGGGCAGCCCGTTCCGACCTGGCCGACCGTTTGAGAGCACCGACGCGCGCATCTTCACCGGACGCGAGCAAGAGGTTCGCGAGCTGCTGCAGCGCTTAGAGCAGCTCGCGGCTGAAGAGACCAGCCTGCTATTGGTGACGGGCCCGAGCGGCAGCGGCAAGACCTCATTACTGCGCGCCGGCGTGCTGCCCCGGCTGACACGCCCATTTCAATTCGGCGAGATCGCGGCGGTGCGTCCGTGCCTGGTCGACCCCAGCGCCACTGACGCCGGCCCCACCGCGGCGATCGCCGAAGCGCTCTGCGCCCAGCCCGCACTCGCCGAGCCGCTCGCCAACTTCGGCCTTGGCAGCGCCGAGCTCCACCGCCTGCTCATCAGCGACCCGGCGCTGGCCGCGCAGCAGATCAGCAGCGCCCTCAAGGCCAGCTCTCCGGACATGACAACCAGTGGCGGCACTCGGCTGCTGCTGCTGCTCGACCCGCTCGACACCGCACTCGACAGCGCGCCCCTGGAGCAGCTGCAGACCTTCGCCACCACCCTGCAGACGCTGGCCAGCGCGACCGCCATCTGGGTGGTCGCAATGCTGCGCAGCGATGCCCTGCCCGCCCTCGAGCGCCTGCCGGCCTTGCATGCGCTGATCCAACGTCAGGGCTGGAGCGAGATCGGACCGCCATCGGCCGCGCGCATCCGCCAGGTCATCGAGATCCCGGCGCGCATCGCCGGCATCGAGATTGACGCCCACGAGCTTGGCGAGCGCGAACTGGTCGAGCATATCGAGGCCGACGCCAACCGGCTGCGGCACTGGCCGCCGCTGATCCAAGCGGTGTTGGACTCGGGCTATCAGCGCGCCCTGCAGCGACAAACCGCCAACAGCAACAGCGGATTGCGGCTCTCCAGCGCCGACTACCTCGCCGCAGGCGGCATCAGCGGCCATGTGCTTAGGCGTGCAGCCGCAGTCTGGGCCGAGCTTGACCCAGAGACACGCAGCGCCCTGCCGAAGCTCTGCCGAGCGCTGATCAGCCTCGAGGGTGGCGTCACCGGTCGCGCTACCAACCGCTTCGGCAGTCTTGCACTGCTGCGCCAAGATCCAAACTGCGAGCACCTGCTGCAACGTCTGATCGAATCGCGACTGGTCATCGCCGAGGGGCTGCGCGACCCGACCTTAGACAGCCGCTGCGAACCGCCCGACTATCGGCTCCGCTCTGAGCTCGCCGCCATCTGGCGTCAGACCCGAGCGGACTGGCGGCAGCGTCTGCGGCGGCTGCGCCCCGGCCAGCCGAGCCCCGCCCCGAACCCGGACAACAGGAGCCAACCGCGGCTGCAGCAAGCCGACGGCGATAGCAGCGCCGACAGCCATACAAACGCCGACGGCGAGCGGCAGGACTGGCGTCAGTATCGAGCCGTGGTGTCCTTCAGCCATCCCATTTTGCTCAGTCGCTGGGAACCCGTGCACCACTGGCTAGCGGTACCCGCTAATCGGCAGTTACTCGCCCGGCGCTTTCAGCTCGATCGCCAGGCACAGCTCTGGAAACGCACCAACTGCAACAGCGAGTACCTGCTGCGCGACCTCGGCTCCGCAGAAGCCGAGGCCCTGCGTGAGACTTACGCCGATGAGCTGGAGCCGCTCGAGCGCGAGTTCATCGCCCAGTCCCAGGCACATCTTGCCTTCCTGCGCCGACGCAGCCAACTGGTGCGCGCAGTCGGTGTCGTGCTCGCCGCGCTGATGCTGCTTTCGGCGATCTCTGCCGGCCTGGCGTACCGCGCCTATGCCGATGCCCAAGCCAACCTCAGCCGCAGCAAGCTCAACGAGGCCAATCTCTCGATCACCCGCGGCAACACCCCGCAGGCCGTTGACCTGGCGCTAGACGCTGGTACCGACCTGCCCGAGCGCGCGGTGCAGACCCTCGGCGTGGCCTTCAGCAGCAACCGCATGATCGCCATGGCCGCCGCTCCGAACCCGATCCCGGACCAGCCGCGCAGCCCGGCGTTTAGCGAGCAAGGCGCGCACCTCGCCGCCTTCCTGCCCGACGGGTCGGTCACGCTGCTCGAGCTTCAGCAAGGACGTTTTGTCCCAACGCAAGCGCTGGCCGATGCCGAGCTCGGCTTGCATACGCTGGTCTTCGGCCCCGACACCCAGGTCTTCGGCATCGGCAGCGAGGGGGTCTGGCGCCTCCCAGCCAGCGCCGGCGCCGAGCCGGACTATGCCTGCGGCACCCCGCCGGGGCTCAGCTTCGCGCTCGATGACCGTCGTCAACGCCTCGCCTTCAGCCGGAACCCTGATGGCGGCGAAGGCCAGCAGGGCCTCTGTGTGCTCGACCTCAGCCAGCCTGGCCGCATCATCCTCGACAAGGCGCTCGAGGATGGTCCGATTCGCAGCCTCCGCTTTTCACCCGATGGCCAGTCCATCCTTACCGCTGCCAGCATCGGCCGCTCCCGACTCATCGATCTCGACTCTGGCGCCATCACAGTCTCGCTGCCGGCCGCTGGCCCCATCGGCCGGCCATTCGACCGCGCCCTGTTCGATGCCACCGGTGAGCGCATCGCCATCGCGGCTGCCGATGAGCGAATTCGGCTCTACCGCAGCAACGGCGAGCCGATCACCGAACTCTCCTCGGCGCGCATCGGCGGTCGCACTTTTCAGATGCATCGCAGCGCGGTGCGCGATCTCGCCTTCGACCCGTCTGGGGCCTTCCTGGTTGCCGCGGACGACGAGGGACAGATCGTGCGTTGGACACTGAGTAACGATGCCCCCGGCGCGCTGAGCGAGGCGCAGGTCTTCGATCAAGCCGTGGTCTTGACCAGCCATCGTCTCAGCGCCGGAACCCTACGCATCGTCGACCCGCCAGCCGCAGCATCAGGTCAGCTCAACGAAAGCCTGGTGCTCAGCGCATCACTCGATGGCACGGCCAAACTGACTGGCTTGCAGACCGGCAAGCCGATTGCTGTCCTAGGCCATGACGCGGCGATCATCGCCGCTGGATTCCACGCCCAAGGCGAGCGTGTCGCCACCTTCTCCGCACGCGACGAGACGGCTCGCCTATGGCGGATAACACCGGTCTCCCAGGTCGCCTACCGGCTGCAGCATCCAGACCACGTCTGGTCTGTCGATACCTCCATCGCCCCCGCTGCGATCGCCCAGGGCACCGACACCTTGCTGCTTGCCACGGCCGCCTTCGATGGCGGCGTGCGCGTCTGGCGCTATGGTCGCGATGACTCCAGCAGCAGTCCCGAGCCTTGGGCCGCCTTTCTCGATCCAGAGCCGATGCAACCGGCACGCCAAGTTCAGCTCTCGCCTTTGGGAAACCGGCTCGCCTCCGCCCATAACGACGGCACCGCGCGCATTGCCGACCTGATCAAGAAGCGCATCGATTGCAAGCTGCAGGTCACCGATTCCAAGCAGGGCATCGTCTACAACGCGCTGTTCAGCCCCGATGCCAGCTGGGTGCTGACCACGTCGGACGACCCCGCCGCCCCGGTGCGCGCCTTCTCCAGCGAGACCTGCGAGCCGCTGGAGACCGGCAACGGTTTGCAACATGACGAAACACCCATCGAAGCCGCTGACCTGCAGCAGACCAGCACCGGCCAGGGCATCAGCACCCTGATCGCGACCGGGGATGAAAACAGCGTGATGCGCCTTTCCGAGCGCTCGCCATCTGGCCAGTGGCGACATCTTTGCGATGAAGATATCGGCATCGGCGAGATTGGCGATCTCGCGCTAAGCCCCGATGGGAGCTACGTCGCCATCGCCGGCGCGGACGATCGCTCGGCCATCATCAGGCTCGACCTCGCGGCGCTCAAGACCACTGAACAAGGCGCCAAAATCGACTCCAGCTGTGGTCAAGTCCAGTATCTCGACGGTCATGGAGGCCGTGTCTACAGCATCGCCTTCGCCCCCGATGGCAAGCAGGTTGTGACCGCATCGCTCGACAAGACCGCCAGGGTCTGGAGCCCGCAGGGGGAAGCGATCGCCATCCTGGCTGGTCATCAAGACCGCATCTATCGCGCCGACTTCAGCCCCGATGGCCAGTGGATACTGACCGGCTCGCGCGATGGCAGTATTCGGATTTGGAAGCGCCCGAAACAGCGCCAATCGGGGCAGAGCAAGCAGATTCAGACGCTCAGCACCTTTTTGCCCTTGGAGGCTGGAGCTGGCGGCGTCGCCAACGCCGTGTTCAGCCCGGATGGACATTATGTCGCCGGCGCCTACTGGGAGAACGCCGCGATCCTCTGGCGGCTCTGGGCCGAGGACAACCAAACCATCGGCAGCGAGAGCAAGGCCTGGGGGCCGGACCGCTCCCAGCTCGCACTGGTTCAGGAGGCCTATCGATTTCGGCGCGATAACAAGATCGGCGAGCCGGAGGTCAACCTGCTCGAGCAGCGTGAATGATACACAGGTCTTGGCTTGGACTCGGGCTGGCCATTGTGCTGCTCGGACTGATGGCGACGCAGATCGAGCGGCGCGACACCGACATCGCCGTCTACGCCACCGCTGCTGAGCGCGTCTTCATCGACGGCGAAAACCCTTATCCGCGGCGCCCGGGTGATGTGCTGCCCTTCACCTATCCGCCCACTGCGCTGCCGCTGCTGTATCCGATCGCAAGACTCAGCTTAGAACAGCTCGGCTGGCTGATGCTGGGGTTGAACCTGTTGCTGACGGTTATCGTGATGATCGTCATCGTTGGCGACTTGGCGCGCGACGACCCCAGCGGCAAGCTGCGTTTCTGGGGACCGCTCTACATCGCTTGCTTTGGCGGGCTCTACTTGAACCTTCAGTTCGGTCAGGTCAACCTGTTATTGCTCCTGCTGATCTGGGGTTACTGGCGCGCGCTGCGCCAAGACTGCGGAGGTGCGGGGGCAGCCACAGCGGCACCGGCACCTGCATTCGCACGGGCACGGGCAAGCGCAGGTGCAGGTGCAGGTGCAGGTGCAGGTGCCTGGCTCGCGCTCGGCTGCATCGCCAAGCCGCATTATCTGCTGCTCGGCCTCGGCGCTGGACCACTGCCGCGGCTGCGACTTGTCATCGGCGGCCTGCTCGCCGGCAGCTTGCTCATCGGCCTCAGCCTTTGGGTCGCCCCCAGCGGCAGCTGGGTCTCTTGGTGGCAAGAGATCGTCGCCACCACCAGTCTGACCCAGCTGCCGCCCGGTCATAGCTCGATCGCCGCGCCCTGGAACCGCAGCCTGGCCGGCGCCATGGCGCGTTTCCTGGTGCCGAACAAGTTCAGCAGCATCATCGCCGATAATCCAGCCCTCGCTGCGCGTCTCACCAGCACCGCGATACTGATCGTTATCAGCGCCACTGGAACGCTGCTCTGGCGCTCGATGCGGCGCAGCCTGACATCCGATGCGGCATCAGCGGCAATCTCGCCGCACAGACGCCAGAGCAGCGACCAGGGTTCGCAACCGCGTGGCGCGATCGATCACGACCTTGAGCTCGCGCTGATCAGCATCGCGGTCTTCCTGATCTCGCCAGCAAGTTGGACCCATCACCTGGTGCTCTTGCTACCGGCCGCCTTGGTGCTGCTGCGCGACCGGGTCCTGGCGCCCGGTCTCGCACCCAGCAGCCGCTTCGCCGCCGGCTTGGTCCTCGCCGTGCTCGCCCTCACCCTCGACGACCTGATCCCGCGCGAGATCCGGGTCAGCTCGCTCCCGCTAATGACGCTGATGACCGTCGCTGTCATCGCACTCTGGCTACTGCTCGCAGAGCAGCTCTGGCAGCGCAGCGGCCCCAGCTGTCTGCCGAGACCCAACCAACCACTGTCCATCGACACTGAGCATGAGGGCAACGCAGCATGTGGGACCAACGCTTCGACCGCGAAGACTACCTCTACGGCACCGAGCCGAGTCAGTTCCTGGTGGCGCAGCGCGAGCGGCTGCGGCCGGGGCAGCGCGCGCTGGTGGTCGCCGAGGGCGAGGGGCGCAATGCCGTCTACCTCGCTCAACAGGGGCTCCAGGTGACGGCGCTCGACAGCTCCCGGGTGGCCTTGGCCAAAGCGCAACGGCTCGCCGCGGAGCGTGGCGTCGAGGTCGATTTTCGCGACACCGACCTCGCGCACTGGCAGTGGGAGCCCAAGACCTACGATCTGGTCGTAGCCATCTTCATCCAGTTCGCCGATCCCGAGCTGCGGGCTGCCATCTTCGCCGGCATGCAGCAGACCCTGGCACCCGGAGGCCTGCTCCTGCTGCATGGCTTCACGCCGGCTCAGCTTGCCTACGGCACCGGCGGCCCGCCCTGTGCCGAACTGCTCTACACCCCCGAATTGCTGCGCGAGGCCTTTGCCGACATGGAGATCCTGCGGCTCCAGGAATACGAACATGAGCTTCAGGAAGGCAGCGGCCATGCCGGGCAGGCCGCGCTGATCGATTTGGTTGCTCGCCTGCCCGTCGCCGCCGAGCCAAACAGCTTTAGATGACGCTTGACCAACCACTGATCCTGCTGGGTCTCGTCGCTCATCGGCTGAGCGTCGCTCTCCGCAAAGGGATCAGCTTCCTGTAGAAGCCGAAGCATCGCTCTTTTCTCGGAGCTGATTCGCTAGGCCTCCTGGTGCTCTCGCGCCCTCAAGGCGATTCTGGGTCCACGCCAAGCGCACGAAGGCGCTCCGCTAAACGCTCAGCGCGGGTATGCTCGGCATCGGCGCGCATCGCCTCCTGCTCAGCGCGCATCGCCTGCTGCTCGGCGCGCATGGCCGCCTGCTCAGCGCGTTTGGTCTCCTGCTCAGCCCGCGTGGACGCCTCCTCGGCGCGCCGCGCCAACTCCACCGAGGTCAGGAACGGCTGACCACTGGGGTAGAACAGCAACAGCGTCTCGGGCGTGAGCGCGAAACGCACCCCGAGCAGCGGACTGGTCCAACCATGAATATGCGACTGTCGGGCAAGCCTTGGGCGGAAGTCCTGACTGCCCGATGCCGGTTTGGGTGTGGACTCGACGGTGGACGTCTGCTCGAGCGCGGACGTGGGCTGATCACCACCCTGGCGCATCCAGATGCCGAGCGAGTGCCGGTCCGGGTCATAGACGTAGTATTCCTCGACCCCGTAGCGATCATAGTAGTCGAGCTTGCTGGACATCTCCGCGGCGCTGTTGGATGGAGAGAGGATCTCAAAGACGACCTGCGGCGCGATGCCGTCTTCTTCCCATTGGCGATAAGAACCCCGCCGTCCCTTGGGGCGGCCGAAGACGACGAAGACATCCGGCGCGATCGGTCCAGTCTCGCGCCGATCGGGCACCGGATACCAGAGCAGATCGCCAGCGACGAAGACATCAGGATCATCGGCGAACAGGATCTCCAGATTCTCCTTAATCTTCACCAGCCACTGATACTGCTCGGTATTGTCGGCCATCGGCTGACCATCGCTCTCCGGATAGGGATCATCCGGATCGATGTGTGAGAGAGGATTCATCGCACGACTCCGGGGGTGGTTGACGCATGCGCAGCATCATAGAGCAAAAAGGCGGCTCCGAGGGCCTGCCCAAGCCGACTTGTGAAAGCCCGATGTCGCATCACCTGCCAATGAGGCTATGCTCTGCGCCATGGACATCCTCTATCTGCTCGGCCTGGTGGCAACCGCTGCTTTTGCTGCATCAGGCATTCTCGCCGCCATGGGCACCCGCATCGATCTGTTCGGGGCGGTGGTGGTCGCCATCGTCACCGCCCTCGGCGGCGGCACCCTGCGCGATCTGATGCTCGATGCGCCGGTGTTCTGGCTGCATGATCCCGCCTTCATGACCTGCGCGACCCTGACCGGAGTCCTCGCCTTCCTCGGCCGCGCGCATCTGAATGCGCATGGCAATCTGCTCGCCTATCTGGATGCGATGGGCGTGGCGCTGTTCGCCTCCGGCGCCTTCATCAAGAGCACCGAACTGGGGCTGCCGCCGGCGCATGCGCTGGCGATGGGCGTCATCACCGGGATCGGCGGCGGCCTGCTGCGCGACACCCTCACCGGGCGCGAGACGCTG
>NZ_JAYESN010000027.1:0-54845 GCF_034860625.1 Lamprobacter sp. | reverse complement strand
TCGACAGCAACCCGATCCCACTCGCGGATCTTGACCGCTCTTACAAAGGCACCTTCGACCTCTGCGTCGAAGCCCTCTCCGACAGCAGCCCGGCGGAGATCGCCCGCGACACCGAGCAGAAGCGGCGCGAATATGAAGCCGCCGGGGTGCGCGAATACTACATCCTGCACCATCAACCGCAATGGCAACGGTTCTATCGGCGCAACGTCTTTGGACGTTACACGCCGATCCCAAGCGAAGACGGGATACTTCAATCGGAGGTGGTGCCCGGCTTGCGCTTTCGGCTCGAGGATCTGCAGCGCCAGCCTGGCCCGGAAGCGCTGATTGAGGATGCGGTTTATGCGTCCTTTGTGCTGCCGGCTTGGCAGCGCGAGCGCGCGGCCTGGCAGCAAGATCGGCAGCAGTTAGAAGCAGAGCGCCAGGCGCGCGAGCAGGCCCAGCAGGAACGCCAACAGGCCGATCAAGCATGCCAACAGGCCGAGCAAGTCGCGCATCGGGAACGCGCCGAGAAAGAGGCGCTGCTCGCGGAACTGACCCGGCTGCGCGGCGCCTCTTAGGCGATTGCCGGAAAAGCTCGTACCGAATTACGCAGGATTTTCGTTTGCCTTCAAAGAGCGTCGCCGGCAGCATAGCCGAGCTATGCGACCGGCGATGCGACGCAAAAGGCGAGCGAAAAGACAAGCAAGGCGGTATGAGCACGCACGGGCGTCACCTCATCAGCGCGGCGGCTTAAGCACCGTCAAGCCACCCATGTAGGGCTGCAGCGCGGCCGGAATCTCAAGACTGCCATCCGCCTGCTGATAGTTCTCCAACACCGCCACCAGCGTGCGACCCACCGCGAGCCCGGAGCCATTCAGCGTGTGCAGCAGCTCGGGCTTGTTGGTCTCGGGATTGCGCCAGCGCGCCTGCAGCCGGCGCGCCTGGAAGTCGCCAAAGCAGGAGCAGGAGGAGATCTCGCGATAGCGCTGCTGGCCGGGCAGCCAGACCTCCAGATCGTAGGTCTTCACCGCCGAGAAGCCGAGATCGCCGGTGCAGAGCGTGACCAGCTGATAGGGCAGCCCGAGCCGCTGCAGCACCGCCTCGGCATGGCCGGTGAGCTGCTCGAGTGCAGCGAACGACTCCTCTGGTCGCACCGCCTGCACCAGCTCGACCTTCTCGAACTGATGCTGGCGGATCATGCCGCGGGTGTCCTTGCCGTAGGAGCCGGCCTCGCTGCGGAAGCAGGGCGTGTGCGCGACCCATTTGCGCGGCAGGCTAGCGGCATCACAGATCAGATCGCGCACCAGGTTGGTGACCGGCACCTCGGCGGTCGGGATCAGGTAGAAGTCGCGCTCCGGCCCCGGCACCCGGAAGAGGTCCTCCTCGAACTTCGGCAGCTGACCGGTTCCGCGCAGGCTGTCGGCGTTGACCAGATAGGGCACATAGGTCTCGCTGTAGCCGTGCTCTTCGGTGTGTAGATCGAGCATGAACTGGATCAGCGCACGGTGCAGCCGGGCCATTGGGCCATTGAGCACGGCGAAGCGCGAGGCGGTGAGCTTGGCCGCGGCATCAAAGTCGATCCAACCCGCCGGCACGCCGAGATCGACATGATCCTTGGGCTCGAAGTCGAAGACGCGCGGCTCACCCCAGGTGCGCTCGACGCGGTTGGCGTTCTCGTCGCGGCCATCCGGCACACTGGCATCGGGCAGGTTGGGGATGCCGAGGGCGATCTCGCGCAGCTCGGCCTGGATGGCCTCGAGTTCGGCGTCCATCGCCTTCAGCCGATCGGCAAAGGCAGCCACCTCGGCCATGATCGGCGCGATGTCCTCGCCGGCGGCCTTGGCCTTGCCGATCGCCTTGGACTTGACGTTGCGCTGGTTCTGCAGCTCCTGCACCTCGCCTTGCAGCGCCTTGCGGCGAGTCTCTAGGGCCTCAATGCGGGTGGTATCAAGATGAAAGCCGCGGCGCGCGAGCTGAGTAGCCACCTGCTCGAGCTCGCTGCGAAGAAGTTTGGGATCAAGCATGTGAAGCCTGTCGGTCAGGGCGTGCGCGTTGGTAACGCCTGCACGCTCGGTGAAGGATGAGGTCACGCGGAAGCGGACCTTGTCTTGTGCTCAAGCACCGCATCGAGAAACCAATCTCGCGTCTGTGTCAGCCAGGTGATGCTGAGGCACGTTCATCACCTTCGACACGCACGCTCCAGGACACCAGATGCCCGGGATCAACGAAATCTTTGATGCGCTCGATCGCGATACGCGCTCGGTCTGGCCGATCGAAAAACTCCAGTACGAGCGGAAGATCGGTCGATAGATCGACCAAGCCGGCACTGTGCACCACGCCAGAGGCGCCGAAGCCGGCAACGCCGCGCGTCACGGTCGCACCCAGCACGCCAAGCTCATCATGCAGGCATTTCAACAGCGGCTTCAGTCCGTGATCCGACTCGGTCAGGTAGACACGGACCATGGTCGCCCAAATCACAGCATGCTCGCACTCAGACCTAGGATCTGAATCCGGCTTGGACTCCGACCCCAGCGTCTTAATGTCTTCTTGCTGACGCACAAACCCTGGCTTAGTCATAACAGCCTCGCACTGATGATACCGGCCCAGCAGGCTCCAAGACAGAGCAGCAGACTGCCGGCAACATTGAGCAGCGCCCGTACCGCCTCACCCTGCTCCACCAGCGTCAGTGTCTCAAGCGAGAAGGTCGAGAAGGTGGTGAAGGAGCCCAGAAAGCCAACCAGCACCGCGGCGCGTAGCTCAGGTGCCACCAGGCCGCGCTCCAAAAAGAGCACGAACAGCAGACCCATGGCATAGGAGCCAAGGCCATTCACGGCCAGGGTTCCCCAGGGAAAATCGCGCCCAAATAGCCGATAGACGCCGGTTGAGACGCCAAACCGCGCCACGGCGCCAAGTGCCCCACCGCTAGCGATCGCCAGGATCTGTAACATCATTCGCCTTGCCGCGCTCGTCCTTTCATTCGAATTGCCGACTGATCGAGCGGATCAGTCGCCGTTAACCTCGGTTTTGGTGCCTGAGGATGCCGGAGACATCGCACCCGATCCAAGTAGGCTGCCATCGCAGACGCTCAAAGCATTCAGCTCCCGGACCCGTCAACGGCTGCCACGACCTGCTCCATCACCGCCTGATTCAAGTCCTCATAGCTGCGCTCGCCAGGCAGGACGGCAGGCAGGAAGCTGACGCTGATCGGTGCCGAGATCCTCGGTAGCCAGGAGCCGCTCGGCAAGGCTCGGCAGGCGCCTTTGATCGCCAAGACTTCGCGCGTACTGTTGGAGCAGAACACCAGCGACGGCGCGCAGTCACGCAGAATATAGGCGACATCCTCTGCCGAGTTCATGAAGTCGATCGGCACCAGGGTGCAGCCCCGCTTCAAACCAGCATAAAAGGCATAGACCCACTCGAGGCGATTCTCGGAGAAGATCGCCACCTGATCGCAGGGCGCGGCCGGGAAAAGCCGCGACACCGCATCGATACGCGCCAGCAATTCAGGATAGCTGATGCGTTGGTCATTCCAGATGAGCGCGGGTCCTTGGTGTTGTTGCAAAAGCATGCGAGTTGATCTTGGTCTTTGGCTGATTCGCGGACATGGAGGGCTGGTATGCGCGAGCGCACACTGAGACGGCTACGCAGTCATCGCTGCCCGCGATGATAGCCTACCCGGTTGCTCGATCATGCATCGCGATCGCACCACTGCCGAGGGGCCCTGCCGATCAATGCCTCTTGCAGATTGTTGTCTCTTGCAGAGCAAGAGATCTCCCGTCGGCGGCATCCAGCATCCAAGATGACGAAAGACTTCGCGTTGACCGCCCCTGTGAGCCTCGCTAATCTTGAGGATTGTTGCGATTCGCTCGATCCAATGGCGATCCCATGCTTGGCTCTACAGCCCATTAACCTTGACCGTTCCGTCCATGGCCACTGTGAAATGCCCTCAATGCGGAAGCAGCAATGTCCGTCGTTCCCAGCGAATGGCGTCGGACCCGAGCCGCAAGAGCCTACCCCTGCTCAATCGGTTCTTTCGCTGCCGCGACTGTCGCTTGCGTTTTCTGGACCGAGACCTCTTGGTCATCTATTCCTGGGGCACTGGGGCCTTTGCCCTCCTTCTCATGAGCATTTTTGTCTCCTTGGCGGTGCGCTATGAGCGCGCAATCTCGGAGTCGGACATCGCCGAGCAAGCCCAGAACGAATCGAGCATCGCCTTCCGAAACGAATCGAGCATCGCCGCACAGAGTGAAACGATCGTCGCCGCAGAGACCGAGGCGGAGACGCTCGATGAGGCTGAGCAACACTTCCGAAAAGGCCTCGAACTGCTTCGTCGCTCAACCTATCGCGAAGACAGTTCCACGCTCCCCAGCGCAGCAAAAAGGCTACGCCAAGCCGCCGAGGAAGGTCACGTCAGGGCCCAGTTGATGCTCGGCGTCTTGCACGAAAACGGCAGCGGTGTCATCCAGGATTACGAACAGGCATTGGAATGGTACCGCCGTGCGGCCATGCAAGGTGAGGCGATGGCGATGTACCGAGTGGGATCGATGCTGAGCCGGGGAATCGGCACCGACAAAGACCTGATTGAAGCCTATGCCTGGTGCAACATCGCCGCAGCGCGCGGCTATCAGGGGGCCGTCATCGACCGCAATCGGGTCGCTGAGATGCTCTCCGATGAGGAGATCAAGGCGGCGCAGCAACAGTCTAGGACCTATGATCAGGAGTTACCCCATCGCATGGCGGCACCCTTTATCTTGCCTGCGGGCCTATGACCTTTCCGCTGCAGCGCTGAATGGAGCTCCCCCACATCACCGTCACCGGAGTAACGGATGATCGAGGCTCATGAGATCAGCCGCCGTTATGGCACCCTGACCGCGGTGGACCGGGTGTCGTTTATGATCGGCCGCCGCGAGATCGTCGGCCTGCTCGGCCAAAACGGGGCCGGCAAGACCACCATCATGAAGATGCTGACTGGCTTCCTGGAGCCCAGCGCGGGGCAGATCGTCATCGACCAGCTTGACCTGGCTAGCCGCCGTCGCGAGGTCCAGCGGCGCATCGGCTACCTGCCGGAGAACTGCCCGCTCTACCCAGACCTGAGCGTGCTCGAGCACCTAGACTATCAAGCAACCCTGCATCGCATACCGCTGCGGCATCGCGCCGATGCAATCCGCCGCGCGATCGAGCGCACGGAGCTTGGCAACAAGGCGCAGGCGACGGTTGCGACCCTCTCGCGGGGCTACCGGCAGCGTCTCGGGGTTGCACAGGCCATCCTCCACGAGCCGCAAATTCTGATCCTAGACGAGCCGACCAACGGTCTCGATCCCTCGCAGATCCAGCACATGCGCGCCCTGATCCGCGAGCTGGCGCGGCAGGCCACTGTGATCATCTCAACGCACGTTTTGCAAGAGGTCGAGGCGCTCTGCTCGCGGGTGCTGATCATGCGCGCTGGCCAGCTCGCGATCGATAGCCGCCTTGACGCACTAAGCACCGATCCACGACTGCTGGTCACGCTCGACCGTCCCCTCTCCGAGGTCAACGAGATCCTTGGCGCGATCGAGACGGTTGGCGCAGTGACCCACCTCGGCGATGAGGGAGCGCGCCGGCGCTTTGCGCTGCAGACAGCCGACCCCAAACGGCTCGCCCCACGCGTTGCGCAGATCGCCGCTGAGCGCGGTTGGGCGCTCTATGCGCTCACACCCGAGCGACAAGATCTTGAGGCCCTGTTCAGAGCGGTTGCGAGCGGCGAGCAGATCCAAGCCGCTGAGTCTAGATCCGCGCCAAGCGCGGCAGCAAATTCCGTACCGACGCCGGATTCAACCAGGGACTCAGGCTCAGACTTGAGTGCTCGCCCAGCGAACGCAAAGGCAACGACAACCACACGCAAGAAAAGACCACAAACGAAGGCGAGACCGAAGCCGCAAGCGAAGCGGGAGCTAAAGCCTCAGGCAAAGGCAAAACCGGCGCCAAGGGTCAAGCTGGGTCCAAAGCCAGCATCGCAATCAAAGGCAAAGGCGGCGCCCAAGCCAACACCAAAATCAAAGGCAAAGGTAAAGGCTGCGCCCAAGCCAAGGTCGGCGAGCTCCGCCAAGGAAGGGCCAACCCATGACTGACATCTTGCGCATCACCCGCAAGGAGCTTGCATCCTTCTTTGGCTCGCCGGTGGCCTATCTGTTCATCGGTGCCTTTCTCGCCGCAAACCTGTTCCTGTTCTTCTGGGTCGAGGCCTTCTTCGCCCGCAACATCGCCGATACCCGTCCGTTGTTCGACTGGATGCCGCTGCTGCTGATCTTCCTCGCCGCGGCGCTGACCATGCGTCTCTGGAGCGAAGAGCGGCGCGCCGGCACCCTGGAGCTGCTGGCGACACTGCCGGTGCCGACCTGGCGGCTGGTGCTCGGCAAGTTCCTCGCCGCCTGGACGCTGGTGGCGATCTCGCTGGCGCTGACTCTACCCTTGCCGCTCAGCGTCGCCCTGATCGGACCACTCGACTGGGGACCAGTGGCCGGCGCTTATCTGGCCACGCTACTGCTCGCAGCGGCCTACATCGCCATCGGCCTATTCGTCTCGGCGCGCACCGATAACCCGATCATCGCGCTGATCGGCACCACCCTGGTTGCAACGCTATTCTATCTGCTCGGTTCGCCGGCGCTGACCAGCCTGGTTGGGCACGGCAGCGGCGAACTGCTGCGCCTGCTCGGCTCCGGCTCCAGGTTTGAATCGATCACGCGCGGCGTTCTCGACCTGCGTGACCTCTACTATTACCTGAGTCTGGTCGGTGCCTTCCTGCTGCTGACCATCGATAGCCTAGAGCGCCTGCGCTGGGCGTCCGATTGCGAGCCCAATAGCCAACGCCGCATTGTCCATCACCGCTGGTCGCTGCTCATTGGGCTTGCGGTGGCCAACCTACTCGCTGCCAACCTCTGGCTGCATCAGGTCGAGACCCTGCGCGCCGACCTGACCCGTGGTGCGGTCTACAGCCTCTCCGAAACCACCCGGACCTATCTGAATCAGCTCCAAGAGCCGCTGCTGATCCGCGGCTATTTCAGTGCCGAGACCCATCCACTGCTCGCACCCCTGGTGCCACAGCTGCGCGATCTGCTGTATGAGTACCAGGCCGCAGGCAACGGACGCCTCATCGTCGAGCTGATCGATCCACACACCAACGCTGAGCGCGAGCGCGAGGCCGGCGAGCACTATGGTATTCAGCCGGTCGCCTTCCAGACCGCGAGCAAATACCAGGCCGGCATTGTCAATTCCTACTTCGATATCTTGGTCAAGTATGGCGACAGTCACGAGGTGCTCGGTTTTCAGGATCTGATCGATGTGAAGGTGCGTGGCGAGACCGATCTCGAGGTGATGCTGCGCAACCCTGAGTACGACATCACCCGAGCAATCAAGAAGCTGCTTTATGGCTGGCAGGCCGGCGGTGATCTGTTCGCCGGCATCAGCCCGCCACTGCACCTGCGCGGGTTTATCTCCGCACCCGAGGCCCTCCCGGACCCCTTACCCGAGCTGCGCGCAGCCCTGGAAGCAGTGCTCGATGACCTGGCGCGCGAGTCCCAAGGGCGCTTCCACTGGGAGATCAACGACCCAGCGCAGGACCCGGCGCTCGAGCAAGAAATCGCCGAGCGCTATGGCCTGCAGCCACTGATCCTGGATCTGTTCGATCCACTTCCCTTCTATTTCGGGCTTGTCCTCGAGCAGGGCGAGCAAGCAATCTCGATTGCACTGCCCGAGCAGCTCGACGCCGCGGGGCTGCGCCGCAGCCTGAGCGCGGCGATCAAGCGCTTTACCCCCGGCGTACTGCGCAGCATCGCGCTCTATCGGCCCGAACCTAGCCCAGGCATGCTGGGGATGGACAACCTTGGTGGCAGCGTCAGCGACCCAGGCTACAGCCTGCTCGAAGAGGTGCTACAAGCCAACTTCAACCTGCTCGCGACCGATCTGCGCGACGGGCAGGTACCCGAACAGGCCGATCTGCTACTGGTCATCGCGCCCAGGGCTCTCGACGAACGCCAGCGCTTTGCCATTGACCAATTCCTGATGCAGGGCGGCACCCTGATCCTCGCCGCCGAGCCGCTCAGTGTCGATCTCAGCGGTGGGCGCATCAGCGCCATCGAACAGCCTACTGGACTCGAGGACTGGCTCCGGGGACACGGCGTTCGGCTTGGGCCAGGGCTGGTTCTGGACCCACAGAACACTCCGTTCCCGATCCCTGTTCAGCGACAGCTCGGCGGCTTCTTGATCGAAGAAATCCAGATGCTGCCCTATCCCTATTTCCCGGATGTGCGCGACAATGGGTTGAGTGAGGCCTCCGGCATCACCGCCGGATTGGGTCAACTGACCATGACTTGGGCAGCGCCGATCAACATCGATGTCGAGGCCAACGCTGAGCGCCGGGTGGTGCGACTGATCGAATCCTCCGCGGCTGCTTGGACGCGCGAGGACAGCGATCTACAGCCCGATCTGGAGACCTATCCGGAGCTCGGCTTCGCGCCTGGCGATGACACTGGGCGCAAGCTGCTCGGGGTCTTGCTCGAGGGCCGCTTCGAGTCGGCCTTCGCCAACCAGCGCTCGCCCTTGCTCAGCGAGCAGCGCCCCGGCAAGCCAGCGAGCGTGGAAGCAGGGCAGGATCGCGCATTGGGTAACGGAATCTCCTGGGACGATGTGGCAGCCCTCGCGGAGGCCGATACGTCGAAGCTCGACTCACCACGGCTCACTGGCGTCGTCGATCACTCACCTCGCTCGGCCCGGCTGATCCTATTCGGCTCCTCGAGCTTCCTCTCGGACACCGCCATCAGCCTCGCCACCGAGGCCACCCAGAGCCGATACTTGGCGCCACTGAGCCTGATTCAGAACGCCATCGACTGGTCGCTTGAGGACCGCGGGCTGCTCGCATTGCGCGGCCGCGGCCAGTACAGTCGCCTGCTCGAGCCCGTTGGACGCGAGCAACGCATCCTGCTGGAAGCGCTGAACTACCTGCTCGCGCTCGGGGGTCTGGTGCTGGTCTTCGCACTGCACCGACGGCTGCATCAGCGCCGCGAACGGGCATTGGCTGCGATCCTGGAGGGTTGAGCCATGAGCGCGCGATTGAATCCATTTCCAAGCTTCCTCCGCAACCCCGGGAGCCGGCTTGATCCAAGCTGGCGCCGGGCGCTGCTGAATCCCGCCGTCAGTCTGATGATCACGCTGCTGGTTGCTCAGCTGGTCGCCGCTCTGGTGCTCGCCGGTAACACGATCCGCTCCAACATCGATCATGCACCACTGCTGGCGCTGTCCAGCGAGCAGATCACGCGCATCCTGATCCGCAGCGCTGATGAGCACGTCGAGCTCGCGCACGCAGCCGAGGGCTGGGTGCTGCCTGCGCTCGCTGACTTCCCAGCCGACGCGGACAAGGTCGATCAGCTGCTGAGCAGGCTAATGGCCCTCCAGCGGCCGCTGCCAGTCGGCGCCAGCAGCGAGACGCAACAACGGCTCAAGGTGGCCGACGACAATGCCGAGCGCCGTATCCGCCTGCTCGGTGATGCCGGCGAGCTGGCGCAGATTCTGCTCGGCGATTCATCCGGCTTCCGCCGCCTCTATGCTCGGCTGGCCGGAGAAGAGGCGGTCTACGATCTGCCATTGGCCAACGTCCAGATCACCAGTGACAGCGATGATTGGGTCCGCCACGACCAGCTTTGGCTCGATGCCGAGGCAATCCTGCGCATTAGTTACCATGGTCACCATGACTGGACGCTGAGCCGCCAGCATGGCGACTGGCAGCTCACGACAAAGTCCGGTCCATCCGTTGGCCTTGCAAAGCTTGCAAAGGCGGCATCGCCCCTTGCCTTGGACCAAAACCAGCAAACAGAGACCGATCGAGATCCGCCTCAGCCGAGCCTATCGGAGCTGGAGCCGAGCGAACTGGAATCGGACAAGCTGGAAACGGACGAGCTGCAACCGAGCGAGCTAGACCCGGCTAAGGCAGAGACGCTGGTGAGGCGTATCGCGAAGCTTAGCTACCGGGGCGTTCGGATGCCTGCGGCCCTCGCGAATCCAATGCGGGATCACCATGCTGCGAGCGCAGATGCCGATGACACTTTCGCGACGAGCAGCCCCAATGCCGCCACTGATCTCAGCAATGGTACTGCTGCCGCGGCCACCCTTGAGGCAACGTCAACCGCGATTGAGCTGCGATCGGAGCCGCTTTTGCAACTCGAGATTGGCATCCAAGGTGGCGACAGCCTCATCCGAAGGGTTTTTGCCGACCCGAACGGCGGCTATCTGCTACAAACCGACAGCGATCCTCAGCTTTATGCGCTGTCCGAGTACGATCTCGACGGCCTAATCGATCTCGAGCTGGAGCAACTGATGGTCCAGCGTGCCGCTGAGCCGACCGAGAAGGCGAGCGCCCCTGAAGCAGGGTCGGGGGATAACTCTGCTGCGATCAACACTGAGGACCAGTCAGAGGTCCAGCCTAAGGCCCAGACCGCGCCCCACTCTCGCTCTGACAGCGAGGCTGATCACCCATCGGAGTCGGCCGCGCCCCAAACGGCAACAGCCGAAGACCAAGGGACACCTTCGCCCGAAGTTGCCGCGCCAGCATCGGAGATTGCCACGCCAGACTCGGAAATGACCACACCTGAGCCAAGCGTTGGCATGCCAGGACCGGAGGTTGCCATTCCAGACAGCGAAGCACCCAGGGAGCCCGCAACCAACGCGGCGACCGAGCCGGTAGATCAACCCGAATTCCGCCCACGGCAGCCGCCGGCACAGCCACCCACTCAGCTCCCAGTGCCGCCGCAGTGGCCTTATCAGCGTTATGCTCCACCGAACCGCCAACCCTGGCCGCCAGGGAGCTCCTCGCAGAGTCCTGCACAGGGCTCACCACCACAGACGGCGCCCACTTGGCGATAAGGACAACGGCCCGTCGCTCACATCTCCCGTGCTCGCACCCAGATTAACGCGCCCAGCTCGACCGGCACCTGCTCGCCATCGGGGTTGGCCATGGTCTCCTCGCCCTCGAGTAGAGCGGCAAAGCCCCACCAGCCAGCCCGTGGCATCGCGTAGCTGAAGACGCCATTGGCATCGGCTTTCACGACCTGCGTGACAAAGGGCGACGCGGGTGGCTCAACCGAGCCGTCGTTACGCCATTCAACCTCAACCCTGGCAAAAGGCACTGGCTGCCCACCGCGAGTTACCACAGCGCTGAACAGGTTGCCAGCCCAGAGCCCATAGGGACGCACCAGCGGCTCGATCTCCACCGGGAGGCCGACCCTCTGATCCCAGCCCTCCTCTGCGCCAAAGGCATCAACCACGGTCTTGGTGTAATGAATGATCATCACCCCCTCGGCCGGCTCCCAGTAGGGTGCCGGCTCGACGAAAAACAGGTAGTCAGCAGGACCCGAAACCTGATACTCGGCCTGATAGGCGGCCTGGCCTTCGCGCTTCACCGCTTGCAACCGATCCGTCAAATCCTGTGCGCCTTCCGGGGTCAGTACGCCAAAACGCACCGGCTCGCCCATCGGCATCACCGGCCCGCGCTCCATAGGATGGGTGAAGCTCAGGTCCAAGGTCAGCGTCGAGCCCGTCTCTGCGGTTAGACTCTCGGTCGAGGGGATCAGCTCCAAGAAATGCGCCTGAACTGCAAGCGGTATCATCAGCGTCAGCGCGGCGAGCCAATGCCGCCTAGCGGGCAGCGAGTGATCGCGCTTGTCATGCGTATGAACATGGGGTGACGTCATGGAAGGCCTCCAGGGTTGGTTGATCAAGCCATTGGATATCCTAAAATAAGATATTTTAGGATTTTTTCATACTTTTTTGCATTGTCCCAAGAAGCGCTTTTCAACCGCAGATGACGCAGAGAGGCGGAGGGAGGCGCAGAGAAAGATGATCCTCGATCGCGCATCCTTGAACATGCCTCTTTAGAGCATACGCGGTTTACCTTCGATGTCTTTTTGACGACGCTTGATCACGCAGACCGGGTGGCTCACAGGCATCGGGGGCGTCTCGCTGTTGATCCTCTGTGGCGCCAGCTGCTTGTGCAGACCCCTGCTCGCCGATGCCTGTCTGCGCAATGCCATGCGCCTCGACCCCCAGGAGCTGCGCTGGCCCTATTACGCCGGCGTCGTTACGCGGATGCGCGTACCCACCTTGAGGCCGCGCTGGAGGCGAATCCGGATGCCACTGAGGTGCACTACCCGCTTGCGCGGGCTTACCAAGGTCTTGGGCTCGAGGACAAGGCCAAGGCACAGATGAAGCAGTTCCTGCTGCGCTCACGCGGCTGCTTCAGCTGATTGCCGAGGCCCATGCGGGGACCAACGAAACACTCGTCGCCAAACGCATCCAGGCCTTGAGGGAAGCCGACCCCGGAAATGACCGGCTCACCTATGCCGAGGCGAGATTGCTTGCGGTCGCCAGCGCTGCCGAGGTCAATCATCCGGCCCGAACCATGGAGCATGCAATCCTGTTTAGAGGGGCTGATTCGGCTCAGTGAGCCTCTGAGATCGCATTGCTCAGCGCGCCTTGTCAGACTCAGCAGGCGCCCGCGGGGCAGGAGCGGCATAGGCCGTGCCGGGGTCATGGTAGGGATAGGGCGCGCCAGAATAGCCCCAAGGCTCCCGCAGCACCTGCGGCAGTGATCAACAATGTGCGCATGATGTTTTCTCCTCGATACGTACAAGGGTTCTGATTCAGGAACCTGTATCCCATGCAAATTATATCTGTTACTCCATGCATTGCATGCGGAATAAGCTCCTCCCTAACAGGCACAGAAACACTTATGCTTTGATCATCCCTGACGAGCATGGCAGGATCGATGACCATCACCATCGAGTCTCCGTGGCTCGATGGGTTACCATGTCTTGTCTTAGACGCTGCCGGTCTCCGTGACCCTTACCTTGAGTCATGCGTAATCAGAAGCAAACAACACTCCTACTCCTCCTGAGCCGAGCACTCCCGCTGCAACTGCTCGCGCTCAGCAGCCTGCTGCTCTTTGCCGGCTGCGCCCAGCTCTCGATGCCGAGCAGCCCCGAGACTTCAACGCTCGCTGAGGTCGATGCTGAGATTGAGCTCGAGACCGCAGAGGTGGTGCCGGAGGCCATTCCCGAGCCACAGGAAGACCCAGAGCCCGAGAAGCTTTACGAATGGAATGGCGCCGGACGCAGTATCTCGCATGTGGTGATCGATACCAATGCGCAGCGCGCGCGATTCTACGACGGTCGGGAGCAGGTAGGCTGGACCACCATCGCCTCCGGCGTCTCAGCGCATCCAACCCCAAGCGGTGAATTCCAGATCATGGAGAAGGTGGCGAAGAAACGCTCCAACCTCTATGGGCGCATTTACAATGCCAAGGGTGGCCTGCACAAGCGGAACGCCCGTTCCAGCGACCCGATCCCTGCCGGGGGCAAGTTTGTTGGCGCAAACATGCCCAACTTCATGCGCATGACCTATGACGGCATTGGCATTCACGCTGGCGCTATCCCCAACCCCGGGCAACCTGCCTCACATGGCTGCATTCGCCTTCCGAACGAGGTCGCCTCAAGCCTCTTTGCGCACACCAATATCGGCACCCGTGTGACCGTGATTGGCAACGGCCCAGACTACGGCAACTACGCCGAGCGCATTCGCCGCCAACGCGAGCAAGCACAGCGCGATCGCGTCGCCGTCGCCAGCGCGAATGCCGATACCAACGCCGAGCCTCGGCGCCCCAGATCCACATCAGAGACTCGCGGGACGAGCAGCGCCGACTCATCCAGTTCATCCAGTGAGCGCGCATCAAACCCGAGCGAAGCGGAACCGACGCAAACGGCGAGCCGTGCTAGCCAAGAGCTTGCGCGCCCTGAGCGGACATTGACGGACGCAGCCACAATCCCGGCCAGGAACGATGAAAGCAGCAACAACAGGGACGATAGGCTAGCCAGCAATGAGAACAACGCCAGCACGGACGCAGAGACGGCCGACACGCCTCAAGCAGCGGTTCGGTCGCAAAGCAGTTCACCGGAGTCGGCAAGCAATAGCAACGCCAACGAGGATCGCGAAGGTGCCCATGCGATGACCACAGGAGAAGCCAACAGGTCGGCCCCAACAGGCTCAGGCCCAGCAGAATCAGCCGCATCCGGGTCAGGATCAGCGGAATCAAGGTCTCAGGCTGCCGCTCCAGAGACCTCGGCGGCGCCGGCGGAAGAGCCCAGGGCACAGCCGCAAAAGCAAAGGTCAACTCCTATCGATGCAACATCAACAGCTGCAGAATCGCCGCCATCGGATCACCCGGAACCGGCAGCAAGCCCTCGAGCGAACCGACCCAGCCCAGCGCCACAACCCCTACAGACGGCACCACCGAGAACGATGACGCCCAAGGCGCCCGAGATCCGCTCAGCGGACGGTGGCGAGTCCAGCGACGACCAAGGCTAGCGCACGCGGAGTCCTGCAGCTGATGGTGCAGATGGCGCCCTCGACAGGATTCGAACCTGTGACCTACCGCTTAGGAGGCGGTTGCTCTATCCTGCTGAGCTACGAGGGCAAAGGATGGATTTGAGAGACGGTTGACAGTTGCAAGCGCTGCCGTTTAGCCATCGCCCCATGTTACCGCGCGCGACCCCTGATAACCAAACCCAAAGCGAGTCGGTTGCGTGACAAGCCAAGCGATTGCACTTACACTAGGCGGTCTGGCTGAGTGGCAGAGTGGTTATGCAGCGGCCTGCAAAGCCGTGGACGCCGGTTCGATTCCGACCTCAGCCTCCATCTTTTCAAAGACTTAGCCGGCTTAATGCCGGCTTTTTTGTGCCCGATCGCCACCGACTTAATTGTTGCTGCTGCTGTGGTTTTGGCGTCCTTTGAGCTTGCCGGCGAGGCGATGTGAACGAATTAACCCATTTCAACCGCGCGGGCGAAGCGCGGATGGTCGATGTTGGCGCCAAGCCCGAGACCGAGCGCGTCGCCCAGGCCCAAGGCTGCATCCGGATGCAGCCCGAGACGCTGCGCCTGATCGAGCACGGTGGCCACGCCAAGGGTGACGTACTCGGCATCGCCCGCATCGCTGCTATCATGGGCGCCAAGCGCACCGCGGAACTGGTTCCGCTCTGCCATCCATTGGCGCTGACCAAGGTCGAATGCCACTTCGAGATCCAGCAGGCAGCCACCAGGGCCGGCCATGATCCTAGCGCAGCATCCTGGACTGAAGCAGGCGCTAAAGCTGCTGTCATCTGTCGCGCTAGCGTCGCAACGCGCGGTCGAACGGGTGTTGAGATGGAGGCCCTCTGTGCGGTGCAGATCGCACTGCTGACCATCTACGACATGTGCAAGGCGGTTGACCGTGGCATGATCATCGATCAGGTTCGCCTGCTCGAGAAGCGCGGCGGCCGCAGTGGGCACTGGACAAGCACCGCATGAGCGAGCCGATCACCAACCCACTGTTCCAACGCGCGACCTTCCTCAACTCGGCGCCGGACTTGGCGGCCACCCCGGATGACAGTGGCTATGAGGTCGCCTTCGCCGGCCGCTCGAACGCAGGCAAATCGAGTGCTATCAACGCCATCTGCCATCAACGCGGGCTAGCACGCACGAGCAAGACACCGGGGCGCACGCAGCAGCTGATCTTCTTTCGGCTCGATGATGAGCGCCGGCTAGTGGATCTGCCCGGCTATGGATTCGCTAAGGTCTCGCTCTCCATCAAGCGGCGTTGGCAGCAGCTGATGGAGCGTTATCTCGAGCGCCGCAGTTCGCTCAAGGGGCTGGTCGTGGTGATGGATATTCGCCATCCCTTGACCGACATCGACCAGCAGATGATCGATTGGGGGATCGCCGCCGGGCTGCCCCTGCTGCTGTTGTTGACCAAGGCCGACAAACTCAAGCGTAGCGGCGTTTCGCGCAGCCTCAATGCGGTTCGCAAAGCGCTGGCTGAGGCGCCAGTGCCGGTTGATGTGATGGCCTTTTCGGCTGTCAGCCGGCTTGGTCTGAACCCAGTGCAAGCGCAGGTGATGGCCTGGCTCGGTTGCTCAGCCTTGGCCTCTGAGGCAGAGGATGAGCGGGGGCTTGCAACCGCAGCAAACACTTAGCCGCTCTCAGCAACACCGCAGCTGTCTGCGCGCACCAGCGCGTTGTATCCGACTTTCATGTCCGCATCGCCGCTCGCCTTGAGCGGGCTTCAAAATTCGCCGGCAGCAGCGCCTTGCATCATCCCGAACAGGGTGTCGCGAACCTTGATCGCCGACAGCTTTAGCGCTTCCGGAAGCTCTGTGCCGCCATAGATCATGAAATCCAAGTTCATCGAGAACAGCCAGAGCTTGCCCTCGCGATCCTCAACCAGCGCAATCCGACAGGGCATGAAACCACTGTAATGATTCCGGTACTCGAGCATCATCTTGCCGACTTGCGCATCGCAGAACGAGAGGAAGTTGACATAGCGATAGTCCTCGCCTGTGACCGCCTCGACCTGCTGATAGAACGGTGATTCCCCGACGTAGAGCAGATTATGGGTGGTTGCGAGGCTCTTCAGGGAATCGATCACCTCTTCCGGACTCAGCCCCTCTTCGACTGGAACCGACCACATCATGGCACCGCCCGGGTCGCCAGTCTCGAGAAGGTTCGCGGCGAAGGTCGAATAGGTTGGCAGGAATTCCGGATCAAAACTGGCGAGGCGCGGGCCGAGCCAGATCGCTGCCACGAGCAGAGCGATCAAGGTTAACGCGCCGATGACCGCGAGCAGATTGCGAATCAGGGACATGCCGAGCTCCGACAAGGGACGACTTGATTGACTAACGGGGGGCCAGGCAAGACCAGGACTTTCATCTGCCGTCAGTCAGGCAAACGCGTGATGCCCCAGGCACCGCGCCGGCTCATGCGCCGTGCAGGCCTGGGCTCCAGATCTCAGCCTAGAGTCAATTCAGTGATCGAATCAGTTGGCTGAAGCAGCTGGACCATTGCTAGGAGCTGCTGGCATCTCAGGCATCGCCGGAGGCTCTGGCATCGGGGGCATCTCCGGCATGGCTGGCATTTCAGGCATGTCGCGCATCATCATCGGCGGGCGCCGATGCATACGCGGGCAGTCCACGCCCATCTCGCCACAGTTCGGATGCATGGAGTGGTAGGCCTGGCCAGGATAGCCGCGGCCGTAGCCGTATCCATACCCACCCTGTGGCGGCTGACCGTAGCCAGGCCCCATCGGCGGCACCTCGGGCTGCTGCGCCGCACCACCGAAGAGGGCTGAGATGGCCTCCTTCTGCTCGTCGCTCATGGCCTCAATGGTCGCACGATAAGCCTCATAGCGCTCCAACATCTCTTGGCGTCGCTGCTCGGCCTTTGCACGCATCTCCTCGATGCGCTGAGCCCGCTCTGCCATCGCCTCCTCATAGCGCTTCTGCATCTCGGCGCGCATGGCTTCCATCGATTCAGCCGATGGCATTGCCTCTGGCGCTGCTGTTTCCGTCACAGGCGCTGCTTCTTCTCCGGCAGAGCTTGCTTCTTCTCCAGCCGCTGCCGCTTCTTCACCGGCAGGCGCCGCTTCTGGCGTCTGCGCAGGCGCTGAGTCTTCAACGGCGGGGGCTGCTGCTGCAGGCGCAGTGGGTGCTGCCGCTTCTTGCGCCAGTGCGGCGCTGCTGAGACTCAGGGTCAATGCGAAAGCAGAGACAGCCGACAGGAACAGGTTTTTCTGATTCATCGTGGTGGAACTCCTCATCTTTAGGTTGCTTTGTGGATGGAAGAACGTGGCGACCATATCACGGTTGCCAGGGGCGAGAAAGCGACGTCGGCCACCCTGTGGCCAACACGCAAGATCCGAGACAACCGCCATAGAGCGTATAGAATGCAGCCAATAAAGGCGAGAACGAAATCCTGGGAGAGTACAGCATGCAGATTGGCGACCTGATGGCCGAGACGGGCGTCAAGTTCGGAACCAGCGGCGCACGCGGGCGTGTTGAAGACATGACCGACCGGGTCTGCTACGCCTATGCGCAAGGGTTCATGCGCTACCTGTTGGGAACCGGATCACTATCGCAGGGCGCCGATATCGGGCTTGCGGGCGACTTTCGCGCCAGCACCTCAGGCATCCTTGGCGCTTGCGCCAAGGCGGTCAGCGATAGCGGCTGCAGACCACATTACCTAGGCCGAATCCCAACGCCCGCCCTTGCGGCCTATGGCATTGCCCAGGGTTGGCCGACGATGATGGTCACCGGCAGCCATATCCCCGACGACCGCAACGGCATCAAGTTCAATCTTCACCGCGGCGAGATCCTAAAGGCGGATGAGGACGGCATTCGCGCGCAGCCGGTTGAGCTGCCCGATGGACTGTTCGACGCCGCGGGCGCCTTCGTCGATCCACAGCACAGCGCCCTGCCGCCAGAAGACCCGGCCGCACTTGAGCACTACATCGCACGCTACCTTGGTTTCTTCCCCGCCGATTGGCTTGCCGGCCTGCGCATTGGCCTCTATGAACACTCCAGCGTCGCGCGTGAGGCGCTGTTTCGCGTCCTTACCGGGCTTGGTGCGGAGGTCGTGCGGCTCGGACGCTCAGAGACCTTTCTGCCGGTCGACACCGAGGCGATCCGCGCCGAGGACATCGCGCTCGCGCGCGACTGGGCCGCGGATGGACAGTTCGCGGCGTTGGTCTCCACCGATGGCGACGGCGATCGACCACTGGTCGGCGACGAGCAAGGTGAATGGCTGCGCGGAGACATTGCCGGCGTGCTCTGCGCGCAAGCCTTGGGCGCCACTGCCGTGGTGACGCCCATCAGCTCCAACACCGCACTGGAAGCCAGCGGCTGGTTCCAAGAGACGCTGCGTACCCGCATCGGCTCGCCCTATGTGATCGCCGGCATGCAAGCATTATCGGCCCGGGGGATGGCGCCGGTGGTCGGTTATGAGGCTAATGGTGGTTTTCTGACCGATTCCGACATCGAGCGCGAAGGCCGCACCTTGCCAGCGCTACCGACCCGTGATGCGGTAATCGTCGCGGTCACGCTGATCGGTGCTGCACGCGCCAGCCGGCAGCCGCTCTCGGCGCTGGCCAAATCACTCCCCCAGCGCTTCACCTACAGCGGCCGCCTCAAGGCCTTTCCGACGACGCTGAGCGCGGCCCGCTTTGCTGCCTTCCAGACCGGCGACCTAGCCGCAGATCGCGCCGCATTGAATCAGGTCTTCGCCGCCGAGTTTGGGCCCGTTGCCGAGGTCGACTATACCGACGGCATCCGCATGACCCTCGCGCATGGCGACATCCTGCATCTGCGCCCGTCAGGCAATGCGCCTGAGCTGCGCGCCTATACCGAAGCCAATAGCGCCGAGCGGGCGCGGGAACTCAATCAGCGCTGCCTAGCTATCTTGGAGCGATGGCGCCACTAAGCTAGTGTCTATCAAAGATATCCTGAGTCGAGCACCAGCGTCAGGCAATCATCAACCCGCGCCAAGCTCCGATAGCGCTCGGCGCGCGTTTCCAGCAGCAGCAGGGCGGCGGCATCGAGCTCACGCTCAAACTGCTGCAAGCGTTCGTCGGCGGACTGCGTGGCAGACTGCTCAGTCCAGCCGCTTGACTCAGCGACCAGCCCAATCAAGGACGGATCGATCAACCGAGCCTGCCCGCCGCTCAAGCTGATCTGCAAGACCCCTGCTGAACTCGCGCATCGCTCCCAGGGCTGAGCACAGAGCGGCTCGATCCCAAGCAAGGTATCCGCATGCAGCCCCAGCGGATAACCGCCGGCATCGACCACAATCAGCACATCACCGCTCGCAGCCGGCTGCAGCGGTGCGCCGCCGAGTACGGGCGGACTGACAACCGGCGCTAGCTCCCCACGTAGATCGAAGGCACCGACAAGATAGGGCGGGGTGTCCTCGAGGGCGGTCAGACGCGGTAAGGACAAACAGGTACGCAGACGCTCGGCGGCGACGGCATAGGTTTGGGCGCCGAGCGCAAAGACCACACACTCCTGGGCCAACTCTAACCAGGGCGATCCGGAGATCGGTATCGCGCGGCGCTCAGCAGAGATCATTGACGGGCCTCCGGGCCATAGCAGCCGACTGACCATCCTGAAAACCGCGGCAGGCACACTCGAATCGCAGCTCTCGGTATCACTGAGCTCAGGTTCCAAGCGCGAGTTCATAGCGCGCCGCTAGCCTGATAGATGGAGAACCCGCTCAAGCTAACGCTGATTGCGCCTGATCATCCCGAAAGATGAAGTACCTGCCTCAGGGTAAGCCTAGTCGAAATTTTGATATTTTTGCGGTGGTCAGCCAGATTCTGGACGCCACCAGGTACTGGCTAGCCTTCACCGGGAGCAGCGCAGCCGCTCAGTCGACCGCGCCCTCTCGCAGCAACGGACGCATGGCGCGCAGCAAGCTGGCAAACAGATGAGGATGATCGGCCTCTTCGCGCGCCAGCAGCCCCTTCATCTGCTCACGTCGGCTTGGCATCTGAAAGCAGGCGGGGCAACTGTCTGGCACCACCGGCAGCCCGGCATGGCTGGCAAAGTCACGCATTTGCCGCTCGCGGCAGTAGACCAAGGGGCGAATAATGCGTACGTCGCCGGCATCGTTGCGGTAATGCGCCTTCATCGTACGGAGCTGGCCACCATGGAACATCGACATCAGCAGGCTCTCGGCCAGGTCGTCTAGGTGCTGCCCGAGCGCCAGAACGTTATAGCCATGGGCGCGGCAAAGCCGATACATGATGCCTCGCTTCATCCGCGCGCAATAGGCACAAAACGAGTCGCCATCCATGTGCTCGCGCGCCTGCTCCATGATCGGTTGCCGCTCGTAGTGCCAGGGCAGGCCGCGCTGCTGGTACCAGTCGGTGAGCGGCGCTGGATCAAAGCCGGGCACCTCAGGGTCGATGGTCAGCACCGCAAGCTCGAAGCGCACTGGGGCATAGCTTCGCAGATGCCGCAGCACCTCGAGCAATGACAGCGAATCCTTGCCGCCCGAGACCGCGAGCAGAATGCGATCGCCGTCGCGGATCATCTCAAAGTCCGCGAGCGCCCGTCCTACCTGACGCAGTAACGACTTCGGCGGACGTGGCAGATGGCGTGGCTGCATGGGTGCAGCCGGCTCTGCACGCGCGGCGCTTTCCGACATCGCTGCTGACTCCTCAGCGCAGACGTAGCACATACTTGCCAACCGCACCGCCGGCTTCGAGCCGGCGGTGCGCCGCAGCCGCTTGTTCGAGCGGGAAGCGCTCAGCGACCTGGATGCGCAACTTGCCGGCATCGAACAGTTCCCCACAGCGGCGCAGGATCTCTCCTTGATGGTCGAGCGCATCGGTCAGACCCCGCAGCTGCGGGGTCAGCATCAGCTCGAGACTGATGCGCAGGTTGCGGTTGCGCGCCTCTTTCAGATCGAGATCAGGGCCGGGATCGAGGAGGGTCACCAGATCGCCGTAGACCGCCATCAGCGGGATGGTATCCCGCAAAACCGACGGCCCTACAGTGTCGAACGCGACATCCACGCCTTGCCCCTCAGTCCAATCGGCCAGGCTCTCGCGGAGTGATGCTTGCCGGTAGTTGATCACGCACTCGGCACCGAGATCTTGCACGAAGCGCGCCTTCTCCGCACTGCTGACCGTGGTGGCCACCCGCGCACCCGCCAGGCGTGCGAGCTGGATCGCGACATGACCCACGCCACCGGCACCAGCATGGATCAGGACGCGCTGCCCTTCGTGCAGTGCGGCGCGGTCGTAGAGCGCCTCCCAGGCGGTGATCAAGACGAGGGGCGCAGCCGCGGCCTGGACAAAATCCAGGGAAGCCGGCTTAGGTTGGGCAATGCGCTCGTCGACAACGATGTACTCGGCATAGTTACCCCGCAGCCCACCCAAACCTCCCTGACAAAACCAAACCGCATCGCCAGGCTGAAAGCCTGTCACCGCATCACCAACTGCCTCGACCACGCCAGCGCCATCACAGCCCAGCACCGCAGTCAGGGTCTCAGGCACGAGTGGCCCGCGAGCCCGAATCTTGGTATCCACGGGATTTACTCCCGCCGCCTCCAGCCGGACCAAGACATCGGTCGCGGATTGGATCTCAGGCTGCGGCAGATCGACCAACGCTAGCACATCTGGCCCGCCGGGCTCTCGCATCTGTATCGCCTTCATGGATTCTCCTCTCGGTTCGTTGGCAGGTCGTTGCGTTAGAGTGCGCCTTCATCAAGGCCCATTGCATACACTAAACTTGAACGGATTCGCCGATATCGCCTTGGTACCGGATCAGGATCAGTACTCTACGAGAGAACCGCATGCAGATCGAACATTGGCATTCCGATCACGATGGACCGCTGAGCGAGCTCGCATTACGCCACAAGCTCGAACGGCGTGGTTATCAGGTCACCCGCTACGAATACTCGCCCGGCATGTTCTTTCCCGCCCACGATCATGCCGATGACAAGATCGACGCCATCGTATCCGGCTGCTTCCGGATCACCATGCAAGGGCAAGAAGCCCTGCTGATGGCTGGTGATCTGGTGGTGATACCCAAGCATGTGATCCATACCGCCGAGGTAGTCGGCGACGAGCCCGTGGTGAGCTTTGACGCCGTGCGTCTATCCTAACGCAAGCGGCAAGGGTCGCCATCGCGCCCTTGCGCACCAGTCACCTCCGCAGCAGCCCATTGAAACCACGACAAGCG
Organism: Lamprobacter sp.; assembly: GCF_034860625.1. Classification (NCBI taxonomy): domain Bacteria; kingdom Pseudomonadati; phylum Pseudomonadota; class Gammaproteobacteria; order Chromatiales; family Chromatiaceae; genus Lamprobacter; species Lamprobacter sp. The sequence goes on along the minus strand of NZ_JAYESN010000027.1, from coordinate 32,295 downwards.
TCGCGACCTCCAAGGCTCGCGGTAGGGGCCCAGCATACGGTGCCCTGTGATCAACGCTGCTGCAGGAGAACGCATCCAATGACGACGATCATGCTTGTCGACAACGGCTCGCGCCGTGCCGACGCGACGCTCGCGCTACGCCGGATCAGTGCAGCACTCGCGCAGCGGCTAGAACGGCCGGTGCATCCAGTCTCCCTGCTGCACTCATCGAAGGTGCCAGCCGAGGCCCTGAATGGCCGTCCCGCTGACATCCTAGAGTCCTTTCTATCGCGCAAGGCCGTTGAGGGTCACAGCCAGTTTCTCGCCGTCCCGCTGTTTTTTGGACCGAGCCGGGCCTTGACCAAGGCGATCCCTGAAACGGCTGCCAAGGTCAGCGCAGCCGGACACCCGGTGCAGGTTGCTGTCGCCGATGAGCTCTGCCCTCTGCCTATCGGAGAGCCGCGTCTTGCGGCGATCCTCGACCGCGCCATCCGCACTGCGATACGTGGCTTAAATCACCCTAACCTGAGTCGCTCTAGTAAGCATGACGCAGCGCCGCAAGCCGTCTTGGTCGATCACGGCTCACCCATCCCGCAGGTGACCGCGGTTCGGCGCTGGCTGACGGCTGAGCTCAAGACCTTAGCGAGGGGAGATTACCGAATCAGCGAAGCAGCCATGGAACGGCGCTCAGGGCCGGAATACGCGTTCAACGGCGCCTTGCTTGAAGAGGCGCTCGCCGCGATTGGCCACTCAGAGCCTCAGGCTCAGGTGGTGATTGGCATGCAGTTCATCGGGCCGGGGCGCCATGCTGGGAAGGATGGCGATGTCGTCTCGATCTGTCAGGAGGCTCAGAAGCGATTCCCTGGCCTAGGGGTGAGCATCTCAGGATTGGTCGGCGAGGATGAGGGGTTGATCGACATCTTGGCCGATCGGGCCACCTTGGCATTGCAAGCATGCGACAGGGTGTCCCTACCCTGTTCCGCCGCATAGCGGCGTTTGATGCATCCTATACCATCAATCAATCACCAATGGGCTGCAGGTGATTGGCCTTGAAAGACTCACGATCCTCTTTGTTGCTCGAATCCAGCCCCAATGACGCCATCTTATCCTTCATCCAGCGAGGGAGCACGCCACGGGAGTAGACGTTGTTCGGGTTTTCTGGATCAAAATAACGCGTGTAGTTCCCAGTACCCGCTTTCTTGCCTGCATTGCCCGTGCGACGTCGCCGATTCGTCGGCGACAAGTGATTCATGATGTCCTCGACATCGTGACCACGCGACTCGATGAGATCGCGAATCTGGTTTGCCAGCTCAGACTTTTCAGCCTGCCAGCGCTGATTGAGCGCCTTCTGGAGCTCAGCCTCGCGTTGCTTGGTCTGTTCGATCTGGTTTTTCAGCTCTTCTGCCGAAAGATGTTGATATTCCACTACTCGCCTCCGGGGCGGATGAATTAAAAAAGCAAACCGCCCAGCAAGCGTTTCAAGCCTGCCGGGCGGATGTTGCCCTGTTTGATCAGTGTGGACAGCGGCAATGCGGCGGAACTTTCTCGGAAGAGACGTCTCGGAAAAGACGCGCTGGCGACAACACAACACCGCTCATCACGCTCGACGGCTAACCGCACGCAGTGCGATAACCAAAACGATTGATCAGGCTTATGGGCGTTATTGATGCCGCCGGTTACTCTGTTCCTGCGGCTTGCTCCTAGTCACCAGTATCAATCTAAACAGAAATAACAAAAAGTCAAGTCAAAACTGAACTCATGTATCCGTTATGTGAACGAATCCTCAGTCTTATCCGATCCTGACTTGAGCCCGCTTGGAGGTCAATCTGCAGTGCTGTTCTATCTAAAGCTCTACCTGCTAACGGTACCGGTGTTTTTTCTCATCGACCTACTTTGGCTTGGGGTCGTGGCGCGCAACTTTTATCGCAGCAACCTTGATCATCTGCTCTCCGATCAAGTCGACTGGCCGGCAGCGATCCTGTTCTACCTGATTTATATCGCAGGCATTCTACTCTTCGCGGTCGCGCCGGGATTAGCAGCAGATTCACTGCGCAAAACAGCTCTCTGGGCCGCCGGCTTTGGCTTTTTCACTTACGCCACCTATGAGCTCACCAATCGCGCAACACTGCCCAACTGGCCGATCAAGATCGTGATCGTTGATACCCTGTGGGGCATCGCACTCTGCACGCTGGTGGCCATTGCTGCTCATCTCATCAGCAAGCAGCTCACTTAGGGCCAAGCGAAGATAGAAGGTCAGCTGCGCGCTCCTAGCTTAGTCGCGCTGTAGCCGATAGCGGGTGCCGCAATAAGGGCAGGTCAGTTCGCCGCTCGGCTCATCGTTGATCGGCAGATAGACCCGAGGGTGCATGTTCCAGACCTCGTCCGCGGGCAGCGGACAGCTCAATGGCAGGTCTTTCAGCGTCACGACCCGCGCTTCGCTGTCCTGGGGCGGTGGTTTGACACCTGCGGTATCGAGTGCGGCATCGACGATCTGCTCTTGCATAGGTGTTTGCTCGTTAAACAGTCTGTCGTCAGAGGTAGCTGAGCCAGTCGGCATGAGCCTCGCTATTGCCCTGCACGACATCAAAATACATCGACTGCAGTCGCTCAGTCACGGGACCGCGCATTCCGGCGCCAATCTCTCGGCCATCGACCGAGCGAATCGGCGTCACCTCAGCGGCGGTGCCGGTGAAAAAGGCCTCATCAGCGATATAGACCTCATCGCGGGTAATCCGCTTCGTCACCACCTGCAGCCCAATCTGATCCGCGAGGGTCATGATGGTGCGCCGAGTAATCCCGTCTAGCGCTGAGGTCAACTCGGGCGTGTAGAGCACGCCATCACGAACCAAAAACACATTTTCTCCACTGCCTTCGGTAACATAGCCTTCCGTATCAAGCAGGAGGGCCTCATCGTAACCGTCGCGGATCGCCTCCTGTAAGGCCATCATCGAGTTCATATAATTGCCATTCGCCTTGGCTCGGCACATAGTGGCATTGACGTGATGACGGGTGAATGAGGACACGCGCACCCGGATGCCCTTGGTCATGTTCTCTTCGCCCAGGTAGGAGCCCCAGTCCCAGGCGGCAACGATGCAGTGAACGCGAAGATTATCGGCACGCAGGCCCATGCCCTCGGAGCCATAGAAACACATCGGGCGGATATAGGCCGAGCTCAGGCCATTCTCGCGGACAGCGATGCATTGCGCCTCATCGAGGGTCTCGCGGTCATAAGGAATCCGCATGCCAAGGATATGCGCCGAGTTGAACAGCCGTTGCGTATGATCACGCAGACGAAAGATCGCTGGGCCGCGCGAGGTGGCATAGGCGCGAACGCCTTCGAACACGCCCATACCGTAGTGCAGCGTGTGGGTCAACACATGCACTTGAGCCTCACGCCAGGGCACAACCTGGCCGTTATGCCAAATGAGACCATCACGATCATGCATCGTCATCGCCATCGTTGTGAAACTCCAGTTCCGCAGGCCCGCGCAGCGCAGGCGTTATTAAGAGTGCAATCGGGCAACGACACCGCAGCCGCTGAATATTGCAGGCCCAGCCAAGGTCACTCCGCGTTGGACTCCATCATCTGTTGCCAAGCGGCGATCACAGACTGCCGCTCCGAGCGGAGCTGTGCATCCTCGACCAGCCCAGCGGCGTCTTGCAAGGCATGGCGGTGATAGGCCGCGCGCAAGGCCTGATAGGCCAGGGTCAGACTCGCACCCACCGAGGCCGCGAGCAGTGCCTGCTTGATCAGTGTCTCGAGCAGGCGGATATTATCGGTCCAGGTCGTCAGATCGGAATAATCGCAGGCCCAGCGCAGAACCGAGTATTGGACCACAAATTCGATGTCAGCAATACCACCTGCGCCCTGCTTGAGATCAAACCAGCCATCGCGGGTCTTATCCAGATTGGCCCGCATCTTCGCGCGCATCGAACGGACCTCTTCGCGTAACTGCTCTGGATCACGCCGTCGCTGCAGCACCTCGGCGCGCACCTGTCTAAACCGCTCAGCGAGCCCCTGATCACCGGCAATCGGCCGCGCACGCACCAGTGCCTGATGCTCCCAGGTCCAGGCGCTCTCAGCCTGATAATCGGCAAATGAGGACAGCGAGCGGGCAATCATGCCCTTATTGCCATCCGGGCGTAGGCGCATGTCGACTTCATAGAGCACGCCGGAATAGGTCGGCGTGGTCATCACATGGATCAGCCGTTGGCCGAGACGAACATAGAACTGCTCGCTGACGACCGGCCGCGGGCCGTCCGTCATCTTGCCAGCGGTCGCCTCGTCGTAGAGGAACACCAGGTCAAGATCAGAGTTGTAGCCAAGCTCGATGCCACCGACCTTGCCATAACCGATGACGCTGAAGCCGGGGGATGCCTGATCGGTGCCGGGCGGACACCCATGCCGCTCGACCAGGTCTTGCCAGGCGATCTCCAGACTGCGTGAGGTGGTCACTTCAGCGATCTCGGTGAGATAGTCGCTGACCACCATCAGCGGGATGGCGCCGGTCACATCGGCCGCGGCCACCCGCAGCCGGTTGCCTTGGGCGAACTGCCGCAGGCGTTCCATGCGCTGCTCGAGATCGCTGGCTTCAACGCCAGACAGCAGCTGATCGAGCTCCTGCTCCAGATCCGCGCGGTGAAGCGGCTCGAACAGCCGGCGCGGATCGAGCAATTCATCGAGCAGCAGCGGTTGGCGCGCGGTGCGCTCGCTAAACCAGGGACTCTTGGCGCTGAGCCGCACCAGCTGATGCAAGGCATCGGGATGCTCGGCGAGCAGATCGAGATAGGCGGTCCGGCCGAGCACCGCCTCCAAGACCTTGAGCAGGCGGCTCAACGTCAGATCAGCTGCTCCGCAGGCGGCAACCTCCTCCAGGAGCCGCGGCATCACCAGCCCCAAGCGAGCGACGCCCCGACTCGACAGCCCCTTGCGCTCAGCGGTGTCGCGGAAATCAAGCAGCTGCTGCCAGGCCGCCTCGGCATCGTCGAAACCCGCCGCTTGCAACAGCGCGACCGCCTCTGCCTGCTCTGGCGCCCGCTCCCATAGGAATGCAACCGAGGTCGGTGCATGCTCGGGCTCATCTGGATCGGCAAAAACCGCATCGAAATGCTGCTGGACGCGCGCTCGATGCGCGTTTAGAACCGCCTCAAAGCCTGGCCAGTCATCGTAGCCCATCGAGCGCGCCAGCCGCTCACGGGCGGGCGACGCCGACGGCAATGAATGCGTCTGCTCGTCACGCCAAGCCTGCAGGCGGTTCTCGGTCAAGCGCAGGAAGCGATAGGCGTCGGTCAACTCGGTGACCGTCTCGGGCTCGAGCAAGCCCTTTTGGCCCAGCAGCGCCAAGACCTGCTGGATGGGCCGAATCTGCAGATCTGGCTCGCGCCCACCGCGAATGAGCTGGAAGGATTGGCCGATGAACTCGATCTCGCGGATGCCGCCAGGGCCGAGCTTGATGTTGTCGGCCATCCCTTTGCGCCGCAACTCGCGGTCGATCAGCACCTTGAGGTTGCGCAGCGAGGCGATGGCGCCAAAGTCGAGATAGCGGCGATAGACGAAGGGCCGCAGCATGGCCTCGAGCTCGGCACGCGCCTCGGGCTCACCAGCCACTACCCGCGCCTTGGTCATCGCATAGCGCTCCCATTCACGCGCCTGTGAATGGTAGTAGCCCTCCATCGCATCAAAGCTCATCGCCAGCGGGCCAGAGTCGCCGAATGGCCGCAGCCGGGTATCGACGCGGAAGACGAAGCCATCAACGGTCTTGGCATTGAGCGACTTCACCAGCCGCTGACAGAGCCGGCTGAAAAACTGCTCGGCCGTCAGCTCGCGCGGACCACCCTCGACGCGGCCAGCGCTCGGAAAGGCAAAGATTAGGTCGATATCCGACGACAGGTTCAGCTCGCGCGCACCGAGCTTGCCCATACCCAGCACCAGCAGCGACTGCGGCCGCGCCTGGCCATCCTGTGGCACCCCCAACTCGGCCCGGGTCCATTGCTCGAGCAGGCGCAGGCTCTCGCGGATGCAACTGTCGGCGAGCGCGGTGAGATCCTCAAGCGTCTCGTCCAGCTCGGCCCAGCCGGCCAGGTCGCGAAACAGGATGCGTAGCATCTGTCGGCGGCGGAAGCGGCGCAGGGCGCGTTGTAACGCCTCTTCATCGGTGACTTCGGCGAGCATCCTGCTCAGCTGCTCGGTGAAGGCGTCGGCATTCAATGAGCGCCGCAGATCGCCGGTCTCGAGCAGGCCAGCAAGGGTGCCGGGATCGCGGGCAGCCGTGAGGGCGACAAACTCGCTGCCATCCCAAACCCGAGCCCGCGCCTCAGCGAAGACAGGGTCTTCAGGCAGGGCAACCCCCTGCTCCGCTGCCCAATCCAGCCATTGCTGCCAATGACCCTCGTTCATGGAGTGCTGGGACTCTAGCATCTCACTCTTGGTGAAGACGATAGCTGGAGCTGAGCTGATAATGCTCACCAGCGCCAATGGTTACCGCGTCCTCGGCGGCGTTGGTGGTCTCGACGCAGATCATGCGTAGATACTCGTCATCGCCAAAGTCCCCCATTGCCCGCGACTGTTCGATCCAGGGATTCCAGACCACCGCGGAGCGACTGCCTTCGCGCTCAATCGCGACTTGGCGACCAAGGCTTGGATCATCAATGATCAGGGTATCAGTAGTGTCCAGGTAGATCCGGTTAACCGGCCCGTCGATATTGATCGGGCCCGACTGGGTCGCGCGCGTGCCATCGGCAACCTTGTCGATGTAATCATAGCCCGCGAGGCCAAGCACCTGCGCCTGGCGTACATCACCAACGCTGAAATAGGCATGCAATGCCTGGGTCACCAAGATCGGTGCCGATCCGCTGTTGTGGGTGATCAACACCAAGTCCAAGGTCTCGCCGACCCTGACCACGAGCTCCAAGGAAAACGGATGCGGCCACAGGGCCTGGCTGCGGTCGTCATCGTGCGTGCCCAGCAGCACCTTGGTACTCCCGTCGACGCAGGCTTCGGTGGCCAAGAGCCGCCAACCACGATTGCGCACGAAACCATGATCTGGGCGGCCGCGTTGCTCTGGATCAGGCCCAAACCAGGGCCAGCAGACTGGAATCCCGCCCTTGATCGCCTTGTCTGGTTGGAAAGCGGCCTGGCTGCTGACAAACAACAGGTCGTTGTCGGTCGTCACCGGGCAGTAGGACAGCACCTGGCCACCCTGTGCCGAGATCGACGCACTGGCGTAAGCATTCTCGATCCGAATCAGTGGCAGGCCACCGCTGCCTTCGCAGATCACGAGCACGCCCGGGATGCCGAGCGCATCATTGGCTTGAGCGATATCCATCAATGGGTCCTCGAGGTCAGCGAACGGGGTGATCTAAACGCGAATCGCGTCCGGAATATGGGGGGAGAATGGATGGAGGATGAGTCACAAGGCCGAGTCGGCGCCGGCCTCATTGCCCCTCGCGCTCCATGCGGTCCAGGCGGCCCTGAGCGAGCCGAGCCTCGGTCGTTTCTGGGAAGCGCCGCACGACCTCTTCAAGCAGGCTGCGCGCGTCCTGCGATGCATCCTGCTCATAGGCCACATAACCGAGCTTCAGCATCGCCGACGGCACCTTCGGGCTCGACGGGTATTCGCGCACCAGAAGGCTAAACGCCTCCTTTGCCAAGGCATAATCCTGGGTCACATAGCCGATCTCACCCAACCAGTAACGACCATTGTCGGCAAACTGACCCTGCGGATAGCGCTCGACCATGTCACTAAAGGCATCGCGAGCCGCTGAATAATCGCGCGCCTTGAGCAGATCGAAGGCCGCGCGGTAGAGGTCGCGCTCACCGCCGGCAGAGGTCTCTGGCGCAGGCAGCGCTAGGATGCCGGCATTGCCTGAGCCGCTACGCTGCTGCTCCGAGCCAACCGTTTGCCCCGGCAGCGCGAAGCCCCCGTTCACGGCAGAATCGGTCGCGCCGCCCCAGCCCTCGTCGCGGGCGGCATCGAAGGGGAATATCGGCTCAGCAGGGAAGCGCTCCGTCCCTCCGGGCTCATCACCAAACGAGGAGGGCGCCATGATGCCTTGCTGGCGCAACAGATACTGCTGGGTCTCGACCTGACCTCGCAGCTCCTGCATCTCTTGCTGAAGCTGCTGGATCTGCAGCACGAGATCAGAGAGCGAGCGTTCGCTCAGCATACGCTCGAGCCGGGACATGCGCGTTTCTAACAGCGACTCCACGGCAAAGACAGAGGTCGCGGGGATGCAACAAGCGATCAAGACCAGTAGACGCTTGGCCATCGCCGCGCCAAAAAGAGCATGCAGCATGCTGTCTTACCTCTTAGTAGACCAGTTCAACGCGACGGTTTTGTTCCCAGGCGGCTTCGCTGCGCCGCGGATCAGCAGGGCGCTCCTCGCCATAGCTCAGGGTGCTCAGCCGCTCGCTGGGCGCACCCTCTGCCACCAGGAAACGCTGCACCGCCTGGCTGCGCCGTTCCCCCAGGGCCAGGTTGTACTCGCGCGTCCCACGCTCATCACTATGCCCCTCGAGCGTCACCTGCACGCCAGGGGTATTGAAAATGTAGTTGGCGTGGGCTCGGAGCAGATCGGCATACTGAGGCTTGATCTCCGAGGCGTCATAGTCGAAATAGATCACCTTGCGGTAGACCGGACTCGATGGGTCATCAAGTGGTGAGCGCTCAACCCGCTCGATCGGACCTGTCTCCACGACAGGCCGCCCGTTGATTGCATTGAGTTCATCAGCGCTCGGCCTGTCTGGGGTCGGCGGCGCGGTTTTCGTCGCGCAACCACTCAGCGCTAAGGCCGCGATGAACAGCAACGAAAGCGGACGTTCGATCATGAGAACCCTGCAATAGTGATGTAAAGCATCGTCTCGACCCTCTAGGCCAATTCATGGATGCTGGAGGATGCTGGATTATGGCGACAATGGCGACAATGGCGACAATGGCGACAATGGCGACAATGGCGACAATGGCGACAATGGCGACAATGGCGACAATGGCGACCAGGCTGGCTCCCTGACCTCACCAGACTCTTGCGATAGGCGTTGACCCGCGCCACCCGCGATGGGAGTGACTGACAACACGCCACGCTCATTGTTTTGGCTGGCGTAAATTACCATGCTGCCGTTGGGCGCGAAACTGGGTGACTCATCCAACGCGCCATTGCTCAAGAGGCGCCGCGAGCCGCCGTTGGCATCGGTGATCACGACACGGAATTGACCGCCGACTCGCGTCACCATCACCATCGAGCGGCCATCCGGTGAGTAGCTGGCGGCCGCATTGTAATCGCCCTCAAAGGTCACTCGCTGCGCTGGACCACCGCTGGCCCCCACCCGGTAGATCTGCGGGCGACCACCGCGATCCGAGGTAAAGATGATATGGCGCCCATCTGGCGACCAAGCGGGCTCGGTATCGATCGCGAAATGATCGGTCAAACGTGTCAACGCCTTCGTCGCGAGATCCATCACATAGATGTCTGGGCTGCCGTCCTTCGACAGCGTCATCGCTAGCTTGCTCCCATCCGGCGAAAAGGCCGGCGAGCCATTGATGCCATCGTAACTGACGACGCGCTCACGTCGCCCCGTGGTCAGCTCCTGGATAAAGATAGCCTGTTTGCGCTTCTCGAAAGAGACATAGGCCAAGCGCTGACCATCGGGCGACCAGGCCGGCGACATGATCGGCTCGGCGGAGTCGACGATGGTCTGCGGGTTGAAGCCATCGGCGTCTGCGACCCTCAGCGTGACACGCGCATCAGCACGGCGACTGCCGGAGGTGACATAGGCGATCCGGGTCGCGAACACGCCGCGCTCGCCGGTCAGCGCGAGATAGATCTGGTCGGCGATCCGATGCGCGGCATTGCGCAGCCCGCGCTCGGTCGAGCGCAAGGAATCGGCAGCCAACTGATTGCCGCTGAAGACATCGAACAGGCTCCAGCGCAGGCTGAAGCCGCCACCCTCGCCCGGGCTGACCTCGCCAATCACCAAAGTATTCATCCCCAGCAGCTGCCATTCGCGAAAGTCGACGTCGTCCTGACGATGCGGCAGGCTCAGCATCTCGCTACGCTGCATTGAGCGGAAACGACCGCTGCGGGCGAGGTCGTCGCTGATCACCTTGGCGAGATCGACGCTAGGTCGCGCGCCATCGATGTCGCCGAACGGCACCACTGCAATCGGCTGCGCGCCTTCGACACCGCCGGTGACCTCGATCGTGAGCTTGGCGTGCACCTGGGCGCTCAAGAGCACGAAAAGGCAAGCAAGTACAGGGGCCAGTGCGAGGCGTAAGCGTTGCATCATCTCATCTCCCTCGGGTCGCCGGCTCAAGGCCGGAAGACAAAGTTGAAATCGCGGAATAGCTCAAACTCGTCGCCAATGGGCACCGGCAGCGGCGAGGCCCGATAGATGGCGGCGACCACCGATTGATCGAAACCCGCCTGGCCGCTGCCCTCGACGATGCGGACACTGCCAGGGATCACCGCCCCACCAGGCTCGAGGCGCAGATTGACAACGGCTCGAAGGTCAGCACTGGCAGCCTGCGGCCGCACCCAATACTGGCGCACCTTATTCGTGATCATGGGCACCCAACGGCTGGCGATCTGGGCCTGCGTCGCCGCGCTCGGCTGGGCGCCAGACTGGCCACCTGTTTGACCGCCAGTCTGACCACTGGAGCCTGACTGGCGACGCTCCTCCGCCTGCAGTGCCTCCAACATCCGTCGCTCTCGCTCCGCGTTGGCCGCCGCCTCGCGCTCGGCCTGCGCAGCCTCCTCAGCCGCACGGCGGCGGGCCTCGGCCTGCTCGGCCTCGCGAATGCGGCGCAGCTCTTCACGCTCGCGCTCAAGCTCGGCCTGCCGTTCTGCTTGGCGCTCAGCCGCCAAGCGCGCCTCCTCCTCGGCACGGCGTTGTGCCGCTTCCCGCTCGGCCTGGCGCTGGCGTTCTTGCTCAGCCTGACGCTGGCGCTCTAGTTCAGCCTGACGCTGGCGCTCTTGCTCAACCCGACGCTCAGCCTCTCGACGGGCCTCCTCCTCAGCACGCCGCTGCGCATCTAGTTCGGCTTGGCGTTGCCGCTCAAGCTCGGCTTCGCGACGCGCGGCCTCTTCTACAAGGCGCTGGGCCTCTTGCTCGGCCTGGCGTTGCCGCTCAAGCTCGGCCTCGCGACGCGCGGCCTCTTCTGCTAGGCGCTGGGCTTCCAGTTCGGCTTGACGCTGGCGCTCCAACTCCGCCTGACGCTCGGCTTCTCGGCGCGCCGCTTCCTCCTCCCGCCGCTGCGCCTCTCGCCTGGCCTGACGTTCAGCTTCACGTCTCGCTTCCTCCGCAACCCGACGCTGAGCCTCTAATTCAGCCTGGCGTTGCTGCTCGAGCTGCGCTTGGCGCTCAGCCTCGCGGCGCTCTACTGCTTCAGCACGGCGCTGCGCCTCCTGTTCAGCCTGACGTTGGCGTTCTTGCTCGGCCTGACGCTCGGCCTGACGCTCGGCCTGACGCTCGGCCTGACGCTCGGCCTGACGTTCAGCCTCAAGACGCATCGCCTCTTCGGCGCGACGTTGATCCTCAAGCTCAGCTTGTCGCAGACGCTCGGCCTCTCTCTGCGCGGCTGCATCCACCTCAGACTGAGAGCGCTGCTCTGCCCTCTCAGGCTCAGGCTCGGATTCTGGTGGCACCCGCTCCGGGATGGGCAACGGATCAGGCTGCGGCAAAGGCGCTGGCTCGGCCTCGCGCTTGGCCTCCGGCTCCGGCAAAGACTCAGGCTCGGATTCCGGCAACGAATCAGGCTCTACTTGTTCAATCTCCGGCGCCTCATCGGCGCCAGCCTGCAGCGCGGCAACCTGCGCGGCGATCTCAGCCGACTGACCCATCTGCGCTTGGATCATCGTCTCGAAGGCACCGAGACGCCGATCTTGCACCCGCCAATCGATACCCACCACCAGCAGCACAACCACCACCAGGTGCAATAGGGTCGACCAGAGATAGGCCCTCGGAAAACGCTGCAGGATCTCCCACATGGCACGCCTGTCAGCGGCGCTCCTCGCCCAAGCCACCAACGGGAGGCTGGGTCACCAGGCCCACACTCGCAATACCAGCGGCTTGAGCGGCCACCATGGCCTCGATCACAACGCCATAATCAACGCTGGCATCAGCACGCACCACCACGGCCAGCGTCGCATCAGCCGCGCGCGCCGCGCGCAAGCGCTCGTAGAGCAGCTGTTGATCAACCGGTGCAAGGTCGGCATCGCCGAAATCGAGATAGGTATCCCCGAAGCGATCGATATGGATGATCACCGGCGGCGCACCCTCGCCGGCTTGCGGTTGGGCATTAGCCTCCGGCAGATCCACCTTGACGCCCTGGGTGATCAAAGGCGCGGTGACCAAAAAGATGACCAAGAGCACCAGCATCACGTCGATGTAAGGCACGACGTTGATCTCGGCCATCGGCCCGCGACGCTGGCGGCGCGCTTTCCTGGTCATGATGCTGGCTCGATCAGGCGTCGCGCTAGACGTGGAGCTGGATGGAACACTAGAGCTCAGCCTCGACCCTGACGCTGCAAGAGGATCGAAAACTCCTCCATGAACTCCTCGTAGCGATTGTGCAGGCGCTCGACCTGACTCGCATAGCGATTGTAGGCGACCACGGCCGGGATCGCTGCGAGCAGCCCGACAGCGGTGGTGATCAGCGCCTCGGACATGCCTGGTCCGACCAACGCCAAGGTCGTCTGCTGCATGTTGCCGAGCGCCTGAAAGGCGTGCATGGTGCCCCAAACCGTGCCAAACAGACCGATATAGGGGCTGGTAGAGCCAACCGTGGCGAGGAATGGCAGGTTGGTTTCAAGCCGATCGACCTCGCGGCTCAACGCGACCCGCATCGAGCGCTCAGCGCCCAGGATCAGCCCCTGAAGATCGTTCGGTGTCACCTTGCGCAGGCGCACATATTCCTTGAACCCATTGCGAAAGATCAGCGGCAGACCGGTCAACCGCCGCTCCTCCTGGCCCAGATCGCGATAGAGGGCACTCAGGTCGCCGCCGGACCAGAACTTCTGCTCAAAGGCATCGGCCGTCGAGCGCGCCTGACGCAGGACGCGCGCGCGATCGAAGATCGCCGCCCAGGAAAGGATCGAGGCCAGCAGGAGCAGCAGCAAGACGAGCTTGACGACAAGCCCGGACTGCGCGACGAGATCGATCAGTGACAGCTCAGACCCCATGGGCGATGTCTCCGTTGGCAAGGGCGTCTGTGTTGGTTGATGCGGTTGAAAAGGCGTCCAGCAAGGCCTCTGGAATCCGCATTGGGCGCATCCGCTCAGCGTTAATACAAGCGACATTCACCTGGGCACGGCAGCACAGATGTCCATCGGCGGCATCTAACACCTGCTGGTCGAAATCGAGGCAGGCGCCGCGCCGATCAGCAATCCTTACCGTGACCCGGAGCGCCTGATCCAAACAAGCCGGCCGCACGAAATCCAGAGACAGCTTGCGGACCGCAAACAGAATGCCTTGATCGCGTCGCAATCGCGTCTGCTCGACGCCAAGCGAGCGCAGCCATTCGGTCCGGGCGCGCTCGAGAAACTGAACATAGCGCGCATGATAGACGACGCCACCGGCATCGGTGTCTTCATAGTAGACACGCACCGGCCATTCGAATGCAGGGGCCTGCGGGGACATAGCAACGGATCAAGGTACAGCGGTTGAAGGGCGCACGCCGGTCGCCGCGCTCGGATACTGCTCGGAACAGCCGACGAGTGTACCTTGATTCGCTACAAAAGCCATGGCTTGCGTGATCGCAGTTTCGGACTCATCCCGCAGTGGCACCTTAATGCGAATCGACGCGCCTGTCGGGTTATGTTTGATTGTAGAAAAGCGCATCCTCGGCTAATCTGGATTAATACTCCTGATCAGTCGAACCGTTGATGCCCAAGCTACTCTCACGCACGCTCTCCAGCACGATCAGGCGGGTCACGCAGAGCTTCCCGGTTCTGCTACTCACTGGCCCGCGGCAAGTCGGCAAAACCACGCTGCTCGAACAATGCGCTGACCCAGAGCGCCGATGCGTCACGCTCGATGATCTCGACGCGCGCGATCTCGCTCAGCGCGATCCGGCGCTGTTCCTGCAGCGCTATCCGCCGCCGCTGCTGATCGACGAGGTCCAGTATGCGCCGCAGCTGTTTAGCGCGATCAAGCTTCAGGTGGATCGGAGCCAGATGCCAGGTCAGTTCTGGCTGACCGGCTCGCAGAAGTTTCATCTGATGCATGGCGTCAGCGAATCGCTCGCCGGACGGGTCGCGATTCTCGATCTGCTCGGTCTTTCGGCTGCGGAGTGCGCTGGGCATGCTAAGGAGGCCACGCCCTTCCTGCCTTCGCCAGACTGGATCGAGCGGATCGAGAGAAACGAGCGGATCGATCACAGGTCGGAGTCGGCGTCGACCGGGTTGCTCGACCTCTATCGCAGGATCTGGCGTGGCAGCTTTCCGCGGCTCGCTCTAGATGAGAACATCCCGCATAACCTGTTTTTCAGCTCCTATCTGCAGACCTATGTACAACGCGATGTCCAGGCGCTGGCGCGCGTTGGCGACACTGGTGCCTTTCTGCGCTTGGTGCGGGCCGCTGCCGTGCGCACCGGTCAGTTGCTCAACTATGCTGATCTAGCCCGCGATGTCGATATCGACCAGAAGACCGCCAAGGCCTGGCTTGGAATCTTAGAAGGCGCTGGCTTGGTCTATCTGCTTCCACCCTGGCATTCGAATCTGACCAAGCGGCTGGTGAAGACGCCGAAGCTCTATTTTCTCGACACCGGGCTCTGCGCCTATCTTGCGCAATGGACCACGCCGGAAGCCTTAGAGGCCGGCGCCATGTCAGGCGCGATCCTCGAGACCTATGCCGTCGCTGAAGTCTTGAAGAGCTATTGGCACAACGGCGAGGCGGTTCAACTCTTCTTCTACCGGGATCGTGATGGCCGCGAGATCGATCTGCTCATCGAGCGGGATCAAAAACTCTATCCCATTGAGATCAAGAAGACCGCGACACCGAGCCAGCATGCCAGCCGGAGCTTCAGCCTGGTTGAATCGCTGGGGCGCGAAAGCGGCCATGGTGCGGTCATCTGTCTAAAGCAGACGCCGGCACCGCTCTCGGCCAGCGTGACAGCGATTCCGATCGGCGCGCTTGGTGCGCCTGGTTCGCTTGGCTGTGGTCGTTAGGGGCGACCCCCTGCGAACCGAACAATCGGTCGCCCCTGTCGATTGTGGCTAACATAACCCGCCTCACTGTCTCGCCAATCGCCGGCAGGTATTAAAAACGAGAATCTCGTCAGTCAACACATAGCCAAAGCAACCAGCAACCAGTAGCCAGTAGCCAGTAGCCAACCTCATGTTTCCTAACCAACTCCGCCTGCGCTGCTACGCAGAACACCAAGGGCCAAGGCTTTGGGTTGCTGTTTGTATCGATCTCTGTCTTGCCGCTCAAGGCGAAACCTGCGAAGAGGCGCGCAATAAACTCGATGCCCAGATCGACCAGTATGTCGAAGAAGCCTTCACGGTCGACCGCGCCTACTTCGATCAGCTCATCCCGCGCAAGGCGCCCCTTCGACAGCCCGTTAAATATTATCTCGCCCATCTCCACATCGCGAGCGTCCTGCTGCACCGCTCGGTACACGACTTCATCCGTGACATGCCGCTCACGATCTCATCACAGCGTCCGTGAGCCGTTGGCCTCCGCTGACCTGCGCGGAGGTCAAGCGCGCACTCAAAACCCTGGGCTTTGCGCCAACACCAGGACGCGGAACATCGCATGAACAGTGGGAGCGCCGCGATCCGCAGCAACTCTACAAGGTGACGGTCGATTGCCCAAAGGCTCCCTTCAGCCTCGACTTGATCGACTCCATGGCGAAACAGGCCGGCACCACCCGCAAAGGCCTCTATCGTGCTGTCGATAAGCGTCGAAAATGGCACTGGCTCTGGTAGCGGCCCTGGTCGCTAGCAGTCCACCCCTTCGGCTCACGAAGATGCGGCAGCGCCTCGATTAGTAAAGCTGAGTGGCTTCCGCAAGCTGGCTGTAGATGCGCTTAAATGACGTCAGCGATGCCATCTTGTCGCCATTCCAAAATATATCCTCCACCTCTCGGAGATGGGCATCATGAATGAGTCGAAGAAAATACAGGCGAGCACGTGGGCTCTTGATCTTATTAACCTTTTCGACAATACCAGGCACGCCGGCTTGGAACTGATAGTCAGCCTTGGCCACATTCAAGAGTTCGCGGCACTGGCGCAGCAACTCCAGCCAGATCCTCGCCGGATTTTTGTTGTGATAGGCCACCGCATTGAGCGCCTGCATGAAGTACAAACGTTCTTGTTCAGTCAGAGTCAGGGCTTGCTGCATGGTCTCTCCAGAGGGTCAGGGCTGCCGTTTGACGCTCGCTGGCCCCGTTGCAGAGGGCTTTCAGGTTTGCCAACAGGTTCAGATAGGCCGGATCGCAAACGATACGCTCCACCTCAGCACGGAAATCCTGTTCCAAGGCCGCTCGAAGTTGGCGCTCGCGGTACTTCGTTAGGGTCATCACCGTTCCTGAGATCCCAACCGGCAGCACGTCATCCTCGTCGATGGTCAGACAAAACCGCCACTCTTGAATGGCCTCGAACTGAATACTGATGTGATCAAGCACTTCAACCGTCCGATCCAGCGCAGGAAGGCCATACCACCCGAGGCGTCGGTCGGATTCTGACAACCGCTGCCACAGCAGCCGATGATAATCCCGTAGCGTCAGCGCCTCCGCGCGCAAGTCTGCATGGGCTTGCGGTAAGGCGCCCTGAACCACCTCAAGCAACTGGATGGATTCGCTCAGCTGCTGGGCCTGCCACTCTCGAATGAACTGCTTATAAGCGCTTGCTAGCGCCTGGAATGCACGCACGACCGGTTCGCGCGTATAGTCCATGACAAAGGCGGTCATGGATGGCGTTCCTTGTTTAGCCGCCTCTCGCCCAGTTTGAGCATGCTTCCATAAAGCGCTGTGCAGATCCTCAAGGGGTTCGGCCAGTGCCGCATGCACATCCGCCAGGCTTTGATCCGCCCGAGCTTGCGCCTGGGTCAAAGCCTGCATTGCATCGCATCGCCGCTCGAGTTCCCGATAGCGTTCCGCCTCATCCTCCAAGGTCTGCCTGAGCCGCTCCCACTCATCGCTTACCAGCCGATGGGACCAGAGCAGGTCCAGATTGAAGATCTCGTTTCCCAAACGGGCCTTGGTCTGCGCGAACTTGTCATCCCAGAACGACCCCGTCTCGCGACAGGAGATCAGCTCAATGGTCTTGGCCTCGAAGAAGTCGAGGAAGCCGATGTCGTTGAAGTAGGTTTCCAGGCTGTGCCGAGACTCTTCCCAGGTCTCCGCATCCGTCACATTGATATCCGCCTTGTTGACGATCAGCCAGATACGCTTACCGCCTGCCTTCAACAAACGCAGTTTCTCGAACTCGGTTTGCTTGGCCGGCTGCACCGCGTCGGTGATCCAGAGCACGATATCCGCGCGATCCAGGATGCCGAGGGTGCGCTCATCCATGGCCTGATCATGATTGAAGCCAGGGGTATCGACCAGTTGTAGCTTGGTCAGCAATGGGTCATCGAGAAAGACCCGGACCTCAAGGATACGTCCGAGATCCTGCGCCACATGGATATCATGCACCTTCGCTGCGCGTTGTAGCTCGGCAAAGTCCTGATGACTGATGACCTCGGTCTCAATGCCCAGCGCACCCCGACGGTCGATCTCAACCCGGCCGATCTCGTCCTGGTTGGCATGGACGAGCCGGGTCAGGGTCGCGGTCTTGGGCAAGATGGCCATTGGCAAGGCATCGGTTGCCAGGATGCGGTTCAGAAAGCTCGACTTGCCGGCGCTAAACTCGCCCAGCACCACCACGCTGAGCGGGGCCTCAGCCAGATGCCGGATGCGTCTGGTGATCGCGGTCATCGATGCATGATGCCCTGCGAACACCTTCTCGATCTTCTTCGCCGCGACAACGCGCTGATCGCAGCGCAGCACCTCAACCTTATTGGACTGACTCATCCATTCACCCGCAATTCTAATCCAGCGATCTGGTCCCGCAGGGCCTTCAGTGCAGCCCCCTGATCCTCGATCTGCTGGATCGCTTCAAGCTCCGTGAGCCGCTCCTGCAACGCTCGCGCGATGTCATCGTCAACGTCAGCGCAGATTTGTGAGATGCGTTGAGACTGATTTGCCTTGAGTTGATCGAGCGTCTTCCATTGCTCATCATCGATCTTCTCGGTCAACTGGATGCAGGCGGCACGAACCTGTTTTCTGAGGTTGTCATTTCCTTTCGCTTTCATCAGGTAGGCACCCCCGAGCAGCAGAGCACCGATCGCAATCGCCGGCACGCCGAAGAGCATGAAGCTGGACGCCGCCGCAGCCGGAGCGCCGGTGAAAAAGGCGCCGATCGTTGCCAACGCACCCGGCGTCGCCGTGGCCACGGTTGCCGTCTGCCAGGCGGTGCCAGCTCCAACCAGCAGCCCCGCGAGCCCCATCCCCCCCATGGCGATCGGCGCGCTCTCAGCAAGAGGTGCGCCATCGAGTCCTTGCCAGCGCAGCACATACTCCTCCATGGTCAGGGCGGTGCTCGGCAAGATGCCAATGTTGGCCTTCTGGCCTTCAATGGTTGCCCGAAGACGCTCCAAGAAGGCGGCATCCATGGCCTCCAGCTTGCGAACGGTTTGCTTCTGGAGGTGGCTTAGCCGTTGTGACAAGAGGGCATTGATCTCCTCGGCGGAACACAAGGCCAGGGCGTCGTTCTCCAGATCCATGACAGCGTCTTTCATGCCTTCAAACAGACGCTGGAACTGCGCTTGATACTGCTGGAAGTCGGGCACGAGTAGACGCTGAAGGTTGCGCAAGAAGGCCTCGCGCTGCTGTTCATAGTCCTTGATCTCTTGTTGCAGTTGGGTCCGTCGCCGAGCCTGTCCCTGGGCATCCAACCCCAGCAGCATGAGGCGGTCATCCAGGATCTTCGCGTATTTTGTCAGTTCCTGGTTGAAGCGGCGAATCCGCAACGCCAGCACCTCTTGTGACTTGCGGGCGCTGAGGACGTCCCAGACCTGCTCTTGGATCAGCGCCGTATTCTCGCCAGTTTTAGCTGAGACGGGCAGGATCGGGATGGCTTGAGCAGCGCCTGTCGCCGCGGCTCGCTTGGCCAACGATGCCTGAACACGTTGATCGATATACGCCATCACCTCGTCGCGTTGCGAGGCCTCAATCTGATCCCAGTAATTGACCACGATAGAGAGCCGCCCGAACAGTTCACGGCTCAGGACTTCGCCCTCGAAGACCGTCTCCTCATAGCGCGTCCAAGGCCGCATCGCGTTGATGAAGAACAGGACGCCGTCGGCCTGATTGAGGTAGTCGAGCGTCAACTTCATGCGCTCGGGGTTGGGGTCATTGAGTCCGGGTGCGTCAACGATCTCGAGTCCGGCAGGCAGCGTCGGGGTCTCGACAAAGACGGGCGAACTCCCGTCGGCCACCAGATTCCCCGCAGTCGAGACCCAGGCCTTGAGGGTCTCGGCGATGTCGTCAGTGACAACCTCTTCCTCCAGGTCGACGCCCTCCCGTGCTGACGGCTGATAGCGGATGGCGCGCAGTTGCTGACCGTGGCGGATGCGGGTCGGGAAGGTGGTGGTCGGCGTGGACCAGGCCGGCAACAGATCCTGGTTGAGCAAGAAGCGATTGATGAAGCTGCTCTTGCCCGTGCTGGAGTCCCCGACCAGCAGCACACGGAGCCGCAAGTCGCCATCGAGCGCATCCCGTGCGGCGCGCAGCAAGGCCAGATCCGGTGCTGGGTCTGGCATCACATCGCCGGTTTCGAGCACCGCAAGCAGCCGATCATAGTGCGCCTGCAACTGCTGTTTGCGCGGCTCAAAGCTCACTCGCTCAGTCATGGGACGCCCTCACCGGCGGGATCGCCGCGATGAAACCGGCACGCAGGGCCTCGATGCGCTGCCGCGATTCGCGGAGCTGGTCGCGCTCTAGCCGCTTGGCGAGCAAGCGGCGCTCCTCCAATATCAAGGCTTCGGGGAAGCGGGCATTGAGCACACCGTCGGTGATCTGCTCTGGGTCGATGGCCTGATCGAGACGCGCCTTCACCTGTGGGCGCAAATCATCGATCAAGGTGGCGAGTTGTCGGGCGTAGGCAGCGCGACTCTGTTGCTCCTGCCAGTCGCGGATGAGATCGCGTATCCAGCCGTAGCCGCTCGCAACGCCTCCTGCGGCTCCGCGCAACAACTGCGGCGCGTTGCTGGCGGCTGCGCCTGCCCCTGCACCGAGCAGCGCGCCGATGGTGACACCAACGCCAGGGATGAGGCTGGCAAGACCCGCCGTCACAGCAAAGACACCGGTCGCTCCGAGCACCCAGGGTAACGCCGCGCTGACGACAAGATAGCCTGCCGTGGCGAGGCTGGTGGTTGCCAACAAGGGTCCGAGGTCAAAGTCTTGGCGAATGCCATCGATGCGGGCGCTCGCGCGCGCAACCATCGGCAGGATACGCTGATCCAGATCCTGGAAAGCGCCGCTTAGATCCTCGCGGAAGTCTTCCAATAAGCGCGTCAAGCGTTCTTCCACGGCCATCCGCAAGCGCTTGCCAGCACCATCGCCGGCAAGCATCTGAACGGGGGTGTTGGCGACCCAGTCTTGCAAGTCTCGTGCGATATCATCGAAGGCGCTATCGACATCACGCAGCAGGACTGCCTTGCGGTCACTGATGCGCACTCGAAGCGCCAGTTCTTCCTCGCGAATCGCCACCCGGAAGTCGGTGATGGCTTGGTTGATCTCTATCAGCGCCTGACCGTGACTCGCGTCCTCATCATCGACGATCTGTAACGCCGCGCTCAGTTTGTCTGCCGCTGACTCCGCAACGAAGCGCAGCAGGCTGTCAGTAGCCTCTCTCAGCAGCGCCTGTTTGCGTGCCGAGGCATAACCGTGGACGGCCGTGAGCAGGAGCCCATGCTCGTTCGGATGCTCGCTGGCCAGCGGATCAGCCGTACCGAGAGCGGCATCCAGGCTCTGACGCGCACTGCACAGAAAAAGGCGCTCACTCAACGCCTGCATCGGCCAATTGCGCAACTCGCCTAGCGTTTCAACCACATAGGCGCGCACGGAAGTGGCTTCGCTAACCGGAATGCCGTCACAGAAATTGATGTTGAAGAAGAACTTATCGAGATCCTTGTGGCGCACGAGGTGACTGAGGAAGTCGGACTCCGACGCCGTCAGGGGCTGTTGCGCACGCAACATCATGAGCACCACGTCCACCTGATCCATGAGGTCGAAGATCACCGACTCCGCCATGCTGGTCGCATCGTTCACGCCGGGTGTGTCGTAGATGTGAAAATCTGACCAAGGCGCCGGGATTGGCAGCTTGATCTCCAACGGCTGGCCAGTGTCCGCGAGATCGATGATCGCTTGCGCTGACAGGGGCCGAGCTAAATCAGCATTGGGCCGCAATGCTTCAGGTGGTTCGATCGAGGCCGCCGAAACCGGCAGGACATCCTCTCTGTTATCAGCGATGTGTTCCGCTGCGTGAGCCGTTGTCATCGCCAAGGAGACCTGACCCGGACTTGCGCCGTGACAGATGCACATTAGCTGACGGGTGGTGGGCACATAGCGAGCGGGCAGCAGTTCTTGACCGAGCACGGCGTTGATGAACGTCGATTTACCGGTGCTGAACTCGCCGATGATCGCAACACGTAGCGGGCGGTCCTGGTGTTCGCGCAACTGCTCTAGCAGTGCACGTTCAGCAGAGAGTTCTAGCGGGGTGAGTCCGTCGATGTTGGCGGCCTCATCGATCAGGCCGGTCAGTGTGTCTAGGTGGTTGTCGACGCGATGAGCAGGTTCCATGACGATAGGCATACCTTGCGAGTGAGATCCTGAATTGACGGGCCGCGCGCCAAAAACCGCCGCGACCACGACGCCATCCGCAATCTTAGCGCCATCAACCCGCTTAGGACACCGGCCTCCAGGCCCACCAACAGCTCGACAAGCAGAGAGGGCGGGCCAAGTTCTGTCACCACAACAGCTTAAGGAGGCATCGCGCTGCCCCGCCTGACGAGATGAAGCAAGACAAGACCGCCCACGCGCAGCATCTCAGCTTAGATGGGCAACCATCACCTGCATCAAGTAGCAGTTAAGAGCCAACCAAGCTCTTCAATCGAGCGGCGATTCGAACAGATCCGTCCCCCCCGTCAAGCCTGACGGCGCTGCTTGCCCCGCCTGGCTTGGCTCAACATCGAGCAAATCCGGCTGCGGCGGCATCAGGCCAAAGTGCTGATAGGCGGTCTTGGTGGCCATGCGCCCGCGCGGGGTGCGCATCAGATAGCCCTGCTGGATCAGGAACGGCTCGAGCACGTCCTCAATCGTCCCGCGCTCCTCGCCGATCGCGGCGGCGAGACTCTCGACCCCGACCGGCCCGCCGTCGAATTTCTCGATCACCGCGCTCAGCAGCCGCCGGTCCATGTGATCGAAGCCACGCGCGTCGACCTTGAGCATCGCCAGCGCTAGGTCGGCGACCTCGCGGCTGATCTCGCCGTCGGCACGCACCTGGGCGAAGTCGCGCACCCGGCGTAACAGCCGGTTGGCGATGCGCGGCGTGCCGCGCGAGCGGCGGGCGATCTCGGCGGCGCCATCGACATCGGTCTTGATCGCCAGGATCTCGGCTGAACGGCGGACGATCCGCGCCAGGTCTTCTGCCGAGTAGTATTCGAGCCGCTGCACGATGCCGAAGCGGTCGCGCAGCGGTGAGGTCAAAAGCCCCGCGCGGGTGGTGGCGCCGACCAGCGTGAACGGCGGCAGATCGAGCTTGATCGAGCGCGCCGCCGGCCCGTCGCCGATCATGATGTCGAGTTGGAAGTCCTCCATCGCCGGATAGAGCACCTCCTCGACCACCGGGCTCAGGCGATGAATCTCGTCGACGAAGAGCACATCGCCGGACTCGAGATTGGTCAGCAGGGCGGCAAGATCACCGGGCTTCTCCAGCACCGGGCCCGAGGTCTGGCGCAGGTTGACCTGCATCTCGTGGGCGATGATGTGCGACAGCGTGGTCTTGCCGAGCCCAGGGGGACCGAAGATCAGGGTATGGTCGAGCGCCTCACCACGACCGCGCGCGGCGCCGATGAAGATCTCCATCTGCTCGCAGACCGCCGGCTGACCGACATAATCGGCGAGACGACGCGGACGGATGGCGCGATCCAGGGCGCTATCATCGTCTGCGGCTGCGGGGCTAATCAGGCGCTCTGGCTCGGTCACTGTGGAATCCTAAAGCTTGAACCCTAAAGGGCTTTCGTTGATGAGGAATTCCGTTGGCACTGAGGACGCGCACCGATCGGGCAACCAACGCCTTGCTAGCTCGGCGTCACCGCCCGCAGCGCAGTGCGGATGATCTCCTCCGAGGTCTTCGCACCATCATCGGCGGCGCGCGCCATGCGGTTCGCGTCAGCCGGCTTGTAGCCGAGCGCGACCAGCGCGCTGACGGCGTCGGTTAACGGATCATCAGGCGCGGCCAGCGCCGTCGCCCGCTCTGCGCCTAAGGTCTGCCTCGCAGCCGGCACCTGACCCAGTTCCGCGATCCGATCCTTCATCTCCATCACCAGCCGCTGCGCGGTCTTCTTGCCGATGCCAGGCAGCCGGCTCAGCATCACGATGTCTTCTTGCTCGACGCATTGGGCGAAGCGCGCCGCATCCATGCCGGAGAGGATCGCCAACGCCATCTTGGCGCCGACACC
Source organism: Lamprobacter sp. (assembly GCF_034860625.1). Taxonomy (NCBI): domain Bacteria; kingdom Pseudomonadati; phylum Pseudomonadota; class Gammaproteobacteria; order Chromatiales; family Chromatiaceae; genus Lamprobacter; species Lamprobacter sp. The sequence continues at coordinate 8,594 of NZ_JAYESN010000027.1, read as the reverse complement.
GGTGACCCGCAGTAAGGCCCGGAACAGCGCCCGATCATGCTCGCTGCGAAAACCATAGAGCACATGCGCGTCATCGCGGATCAGCAGATGGGTGACCAGCGTCACCGTCTCGCCAACCGCGGGCAACTCGTAGAAGGTCGACATCGGCGCCTCGACCTCGTAGCCGACGCCGGCGCAGTCGATCAGCACCTGTGGCGGATGTTTGGCGATGATCTCGCCGCGCAGACGGCCAATCATAAGTGGTTGCTCATGGCCGGAAATCCCGCCAGCTCGCCGCCGCCCGCTTGCGCTGCGGGATGCCCATCGAATGCGCATGACAGAGGGCGATGGCGAGCGCATCGGCCTCGTCTTCGCCCGGCTGATCGCTCAGCGATAAGAGTATCCGCACCATGTGTTGAACCTGACGCTTCTCCGCATTGCCGGAGCCGACCACGGCGAGCTTGACCGACTTAGGGCTGTATTCGTGGACGACGACACCGCCTTTGAGCCCAGCACAAAGCACCGCGCCGCGCGCCTGACCGATCTTCAGCGCCGCGGTCGCATCGCGCGCAAAGATCAATTGCTCGACAGCCATCTCGTGCGGGCGATGCTCAGCGACGACCGCCGCGACCTGATCGAAGATCAGACCCAGCCGATCTGGCCAGGCATGCTGCCCGACCCGCACGCAGCCACTGGCGATGCAGACGCTGCGCTGCCCATCGGTATCGATCACGCCATAGCCAGTATTGCGTGAGCCAGGATCGATGCCAAGCACGCGATGCCTAAGCGGCGACTGTGCCATGGGCGAACTGACTGACTAAGGGCATAGGAGCTTGCAGGACGATCAGGGTGGTTGCCCAGTAGGCGTTCAGTAGGCTGTGCAGTTGACTGTGTCAGTGCTCTGCTCAGCTGTCTGCTTATTTATCTGCATCTGCATCCGCATCAACCGTCGAGCGCAGCCATGACCTCGTCGGGGATGTCGGCGTTGTTGTAGACCTCTTGCACGTCATCGAGGTCTTCAAGCGCATCGACCATCCTCAGCAGTTTCTCGGCGCCTTCGGCATCAAGCTCGATCTGGGTCGCCGCATTGAAGCTGACCTCGGAGACACTGGTATCGAAACCCGCCGCGCTCAGCGCATCACAGACGGCGCTGAACTCCTCGGGCGCGGTGATCACATCGAGTGAGCCGTCATCGTTCACCACCACGTCCTCGGCACCGGCCTCGAGCGCCGCCTCCATCACCGCATCTTCGTCGGTGCCAGGCTGAAAGCTGACCACACCCTGCTTCGAGAACAGGTAGGCCACCGAGCCGTCGGTGCCTAGGTTGCCACCGTACTTGCTGAACGCATGGCGCACCTCGGAGGCGGTTCGGTTACGATTGTCGGTCATGCAATCCACCATCACGGCCACGCCACCGGGGGCATAGCCTTCGTAGCGGATCTCCTCGTAATTGTCGGCATCATCGGCGCCCGCACCGCGCTTGATCGCACGGTCGACGGTATCACGTGGCATATTGGCGCCAAAGGCCTTATCCATTGCCAGGCGCAGCCGAGGATTCGAGTTTGGATCAGCGCCACCTTCACGCGCCGCAACGGTGACCTCTCGGATCAGCTTGGTCCAAACCTTGCCGCGCTTCTTGTCTTGCGCCGCTTTTCGATGCTTGATATTGGCCCATTTACTATGACCGGCCATGTGGCTCCCTCGATTCGGGCCCCCAGTGATCCGGAGGCCTCAGCAAATATGGAATACGGAAATCGGCGCCAGTCTATCACTGGCCCCAGTGCGACGGCAGCGCAGCGGTCAGATTGGTGCCTTTACCCTGAACCCTGGATGCCGCAGAATCTATCGCCATCACCGCTACCGGAAGCGACTAACGGAAGCCGCATCGTGTCGCAAGAAATGATCTTCGAGCATCCCCTGAACGAGCGTATTCGCACCTTTCTGAGGCTCGAGCACCTGTTCGAGAAGCTCGACTACTTCGTCGCGCAGCCGGCGCAATGGAGCACGCGCGCGGCGATTGAGTGCTTGCTCGATATCGTCGCCATCACCGCCCGCGCCGATATCAAGACCGAGCTGCTCAAGGAGATCGACCGCAACCTCTCGACCCTCGCCCGCGTGCGCAATCAGCCCGGCGTCGACCCGACCGCCCTCAAGGAGGTCTTCGGAGAGCTGGAGCGTGCCGCATCGGATATTCATGAGATCAACGGCCAGATCTGCAGCCGAGCGCGTGATGACAGCTTTCTCAAGGCAGTTGCCCAACGCAGTAGCATCCCCGGTGGCGCCTGTAGCTTCGACGTTCCACTCTATCACCATTTTCTCACTCAGCCGGTCGAGCAGCGGCGCGCCCGAATCGACGGCTGGACCGATGAGATGCATTCCGTGAGCCAAGCCATTCGGCTGGTGCTCTCGCTGGCCCGCACCAGCGCCAGACCACGCAAGCTGGTCGCGCCGGAAGCCTTCTTCCAGGAGGCGCTAGACACTCAGGCACCCGCTCAGCTACTGCGGGTCGCCATCACGCCAGACTGGCCAGTGTATCCGGAGATCAGCGGCCATAAGAACCGCTTCAGCATCCGGTTCATGCAGGCCAATCAGGCCGGCCGACCACTGCAAGCGCAGGAAGATGTGCCCTTCATGCTCACCTGTTGCGTATTCTGATCGAACCATGCCCATGGCCGTTGCCTGTCCAACCTGCGGCAAGCAGGTGATCTGGGAGCCAGACTCACGCTGGCGCCCCTTCTGCAGCAAGCGCTGCAAGCTCATCGACCTCGGCGATTGGCTCGATGAGACGCACCGTATCAGCGAAAGCCTCGACAGCGCAGATGGCGGGGCGGATGCAGAGCACTGGCCAAGCCTCGATGAGGGGGATGTCGAGCCGCGTCATTGAGTGACCTCTTCCGAGTGGTCTCTTCCGGGCCGGCGCCACACCCTCCGCAGTAGGCGGGTTGATCAGGTGACGAGGCGGTCGATGATCCGAAAGCCGGCGAGATAGGTCCCCAGTGCTGAGCCAATGGTGCTAAAGATGAACACCAACAGCACCCGCGAGACGCGGTTCCGCCACCAGCCGCGCAGACTGGTGGCATCATCACGCAAGCTGCCGAAGTCACCCACGCTTGGTCGCCGCAGCGAAAGCTCCAAGGCTCCAGCGACCATCCCTGCTCCGATGGTCGGATTCAGTGAGGTCAGCGGCGCGGCAAAAAAGGCGCCGAGCACGGTCAGCGGATGCGCAGCGGCCAACGCCGCCCCCAAGGCCGACAGACCGCCATTGATCAACACCCAGTCGGCAACCATGTGCCAGCCCAGCTCGGTATTTCGTGTGAACCCATAGACGAAGACACCGAGAATCACCACCACCACCACCCAAGGAAAGACGCGCCAGAAGCGCGACGGGGGTGGAACCTGGTCCAGCGTGGCGATGATCATCTCAGGTGGCTCAGCATCCCGCTCGAGCTGTTCTGACAGGCCCTTCAGGTGCCCGGCACCGACCACCGCTAGGATCTTCCGGTAGCCCTGCTGCTCGGCCTCTTGCCGCAAGCGTGCTGCCATGTACCGGTCGCGCTCGGTGATCAGCGGCGCATACAGACTGGTGCGATCCTGGGCAAATTCGGCAAAGGCGGTCTCGAGGATGTCTCCCTGCTTGAGAGACTCGACCTCCTCCTCGGTCACCTTATCGCGCGTCAGCAAGCCAGCCAGCAGGCCGCTAAACAGGCTGAATCGCTGGAAGAAGCCAAGGTTGTGCGCGGCGCGGCGCAGCGTGGTGCCGACCTCACGATCGATCAACAGCAAGGGCAAGCGGCGCGCCTCCGCCAACCGCATCGCCATGCGCTGCTCGGCCCCCGGCTCGATACCGAACTGGTCAGCAATGCGCTGTTGATAGGCGCCCAAGGCCAGACTGGCGGCAACCATGTAGACTCGCCGCTGACGAATCACGGCGAACAGGTCTAGGCGCGCCAGCGCATCGGGATCGGTCATCGACTGCGCCCGGCTGCGGCAGAGTTCCACGGCCACCGCATCGACCTCAAGACCCTCTGGGCCTAGCAGCTCGGCTACCTTATCAGCGCTCGCCTTGGAGACATGCGCGGTCCCAAGCAGTGTGATCTGCGTCGGACCGACCTGGGCCTCGCGAATGGGTTCTTCTGGCTGTTGAGTACTCACGAATACAGCGGCGGGTGCAAATCGAACACGCATGATATACCCAGCGTGCGCGTCTGTCGCTGCCGGACAGCTAACGAATCCCGCGCTTCGTGTTCAGACAAGCCCCCCGCCTGCAGGCAGAGGGGCGTTGACCGATTACCTCAAAAGTTCTGCCTTTGCCCGTTCCTTAGCTTCTGCAATTCGAATTCCATAACCGAAAGGAGAGCTGGGGCGATCAATCAGGCTCGTAGTCGCGACAAAGGTGAAAACGGATAGCAGATTGTCAAAAGCAGCACCGTATTCAATCGTTCCACTCTCTGTATCAAAGGTCACCTGGCGACTCAATATACGGGCAAAAACAGCCAGCAGATTTTCGGAAAGAACTGCATCACCAGCCAAATACCGAATCACTGCATCTGCAAACACCAACATATCAATATCTTCAAGCGGCTCGAAACTAGCGTGCACCTTCTGATTCTCGCTCATGTTCAGTGTGCAATCACCGTCGCCACTACAAGCACCATCCCAACCGACAAAACGTGCGCCACTGACCGGTGTCGCCTTTAGCACAACACTTGTTCCTTCAGTGAATGGGCTAGTGCAGACTCGCCCACATAAAATACCTGCCGGTATGCTTCGTATGGTGCCATCGCCTGAACTCGAGACTTCGACTCGATGCCGTGTATTTTTGTTGAACCGGGCCGAGACCGCCTGCGAACGAGACATAGATAGGGAGCATTGAGCGGTGCCGCTGCAAGCGCCGTTCCATCCACCAAAGCTAGAGCCAGTTTCAGGGATTGCGTTCAGTTTGATCTGCTGTCCGCTGAGGAAGCTGTTACGGCAATCAGCGCTGCAATCAAGACCGGCTGGATCGCTGACAACCCTGCCACTGCCACCGCCGACGAATGCCAAACTGAGTTCTTGGTAGTCGGCCTCGCGATAGGGCAATCCGCGGTCGGCATCTGCTAGCCACAAACGGGACTGGCCGACCCCAACGAGGCCAGTGCTATCGAGGTCAAGCCGGTAAAGATCGACTCCACTCCATGTATTAGGATTGTGCGCCGAGAACAGCAGCCCCCGGTCGTCCCGAGCAAAAACTGGTCGGCCGAATATCCCCCCACCGAGTTGCACGAGCCAGTCGGTCTCACCGCTTTGCAGATCAGCCGTATAGACCTTGGTAGTGTTGGTCGCCTCTTCGTAGACTTCGAAGGTCAACAGTCTGTCACTGTTAGCGGACATGAACGGGTTACCGATTTGCAGGCCAGATGCCGCTGGCACAATATGGAGAATTGAGCCGCTGAGAAGATCGACGGCGTACAGGCTCCAAGCGTATAGATAACCACCAGTCTCAATCTCCAGCCGGTTGAGAGCGTCGTAGATTAGGTAGCGGTTGTTGGGCTCAAACGTCATTTCATCGGCGTGTAGAACCGTGGCGAGATTAGAGCCACCGATCGTTGGAGACGTCAATTCAATGCTGAGTTCGCTTTCACCATCAAGGCTAAAGTAATGGATCACCGCTTCTGGATCGGACTCCGGATTGCCGAAGACACTTGGGAAAATAACCGCGAAATGCTGAGCATCAGGCGACATTGCCGCAGCACTTACGACGAGTTCGCCAAGGCATTCTGGCTCACCCAACGCTGGCGTGATCAGACAGATGTGATTGCCGGCGTCTAGGTAGAGTGCGGTCTGGCCGTCGCGACTCACCGAAATTTTTTGGTAGGCGATGCCGGAAGTCGTTATCTGGATGCCGGATTGTGGATCGCCAAGGGTTGGATTGCGGCGCCAGAGCTGCCAGTTCCAGCCGTCCCATCGGGTGAATAAAGTGCTGTCCTCCCCGGCCGGAGCTGGTGTCGGGGCTGGTGGTGGAGTCGGCGCGGCACCATAGATCTCGACGGCATCAAATGCTTCTGCCACCCTAGCCGCCTCGCGTGAGCTAGCACCGAAAAGTTCCTCGGCCGCGCGCAGGGTTGCTAAGCGTAAATCGACGAATCTGGCTCGTGGACTTAAGTGGACCCTGAGGGCACGGAAGAAGATGCGTTCGGCCTGATCAATGCCGATAGCATCGGGCAAACCTGCAGCGAGAAGATAATAGGCATGGCTAGCGATGGTAGAATTATAATGCACGCCTGCCCCGTAGTCGATATACAAATCACTGCGCTCCTCGCTGGCCTTGGCTGGATAAGGAAGCATCGTTTGCCGATCTTCAATTAATGATCCAGGATCGCGTAGAGAACGCACCGGGCTTCCAAGGTCACCACCTTGGACCCAGTCGGCATCGCCTCTTACGTAGGCCTCGACATTTTCGCCGAAGATGTCAGAAAATGCTTCGTTGAGGGCTCCAGATTGATTACGGTATTCTAGATTAGCAGTGGACTGAGTTACCCCGTGATGGAATTCGTGGGCAACGGTATCCAACAAAGTCATGCCATCCCCATAGCCCATTATTTTAAAGTTAGGATTCCAATAGGCGTTAGCAAAATCTTCACCGATTCGAACAAAGGTTGCTACCTTAGTGCCCGCATCATCAAAGGAACTGTAGCCATGACGTTCCAGATAATAATCATAGATCAACGATAGGTTAGCAGCAGCACTCACTGCATCGCCCAACCAACCCGAATTCAGGCTAGTCGAAAATGCCAACGACAAAGGCACTACAGGAATCAACTCATCAGGCTGATTCCTGTGGTCGTAAATCTCGATAGTGCCCTGAGTCATTCTGATATCAGGTGGTCTTGAGGCTGGATCGTACATCGCTTTCGATGTATCAATCATATAATAGCGCCCATCACTGTGGAGCCAGACGTCCAATGGCCGAGTGGCACCTTGGTGATCGACCCCCGAGCCGCTGACCGGGCTGAAGCGCACCTCGTTGCCAGCCTGTAAAACCGCGCCAGTGTGGGCGTCTACCAGCACTAGCCAGTCGGCGTCTAATCGCGCTGCAAGGCGCAAACGCCAAGCTAAACGGGGTGGGGCATCTTCTTCGGCGTAGATGATCAGGTCGTCTTGGTACAGGTTGGCTTGTTCGCCCTCCGGAACCGTTGCGCGTGCCGTGGCCTCGGCTGTTGCCACGTCGATACGAGGTTCGATATCGACCTGGTACGGCGTCGGAATATAGGTGCCGTTGAATAGATCGACATTTCCAGCTGGATCAAGATGTACGGTTAAACCGGCGGGCCAGACCGGGATGCCTTGATATTGTTGGCTGTAGCCTATATGAGTACGCTCCAGTTCGTCGGTGATGACGCGTTCCACCACCAGCTCTGCATCGGGGGCGTCTAGGCGTAGATAAGCCTGATAGGCGAGGAGAAAGGCGCGCGCGGTCGCTAGGTGTTCCGACTCGGTGATACGCGCGGCGCGGGTGGTGCTCACCGATGGTTGCAAAATGCCGCGACCAGTCACCTGTCTAGCGTTGTTGAGCACTGTCTTGCCCGGTATTCGAGACAGTTCTCGTGGTGTCCCCGCAGGCCCCGGAGTCACATGTAGTTCCCGCGCCGGAGTCAGTGGCCTAATAGCCTTCCAATCATCGCCATTGGCTTGTGTGGCTGCGTGGGAAACCAATTGACCGCTGGCCAGTCCGTGGGGCACTGGTTTTCCGGGCGGCAGCCCAGTTGGCCCGGAGGATGCCGGTTGCTGCTGCGCATGGTGTGGGGTCGATAGGCTGGCCGGAGGATCACCAACGGCTTCGCCGGCCAGCAATGACTTGAGTTGATCGCGTAAGGCCTGTGCTTGCGGGTGGAGCGAGGCAGTCTGATCGTTGTCATCGACTTTGTTCTGAGGTGGGGCCAATGACTGTGGCCACACCGCAATCGGTAGCAACCGAAGCCGCTCGGTCACATTGTCGGCTAGAGGTAACGCCGCTCGGGGCTTGATCGATGGTGCTGTAGTAGACGGAAGAGTGCTTCCCGTTACACCCTGGGTGCTGGCTAAACCGATTTGAGTGGTTAGACCCAGAGCAAGAAGAAAGTAACTGAACGCTCGCAAATGGGACATTAGTTTGTGCCTTCGGTTAACGCGCGATAACCGACGCGGCGGCAACGATATTCGATGCCGCATGGTGGCTGCATGGGTATCGCTGACGCTTAGTGTTTGTTGACCATGTGCAACTGCTACGGCCAACGAGGTACGAGGCGTACAAGGCATTCCACCGAATGCTCAGTATAGTTCAAAGCGGGTTTCTCCCTATATTTATTATGGTTTATTTTTGATATCGATCAAAAGTAACTTAACGAAGCAATTGCTTTACTCTGTAAGCTATTGAATTTATGTTCTTTTCCTGGATAGATTTAGGTTTGCATGCAAGAAGGCGCTCTGATAAAAATAGGAGGCTATCGCGGAGTAACTCATGATCGCCATGAAAGAGATCGCTATGGCATACGGCGAAACGTACAATTCGATCCTGAATTTGCCACCCGACGGTTCGTTGCTCGAGGAAGCCCGGCGTGATCGATCAGCTAGCCGTACTGCTGTTGCTGCTCCTGATT
>NZ_JAYESN010000026.1:0-56073 GCF_034860625.1 Lamprobacter sp. | reverse complement strand
GGCAAGCGGGTTCTGATCCGCTCCGATCTCAACGTCCCGGTCAAGAACGGCAAGGTCACCTCCGATGCGCGGATCACCGCGTCGCTGCCGACCTTCGAGCACTGCCTCAAGGCCGGCGCTAAGGTCATGGTGATGTCACATCTGGGGCGTCCGGAAGAGGGTGTCTACTCGGAGGAAAACTCGCTGGCGCCGGTCGCCGCCGATCTTGGCGCGAAGCTGGGCCGCGAGGTGCGCCTGGTCAAGGAGTATCTGGAGACTGCCCCTGAGGTCGCCGACGGCGAGTTGGTGCTGCTCGAGAACGTGCGCTTCAACAAAGGTGAGAAGAAGGACGATGAGGCGCTCTCAAAGCAGTATGCCGCGCTCTGTGATGTCTATGTGATGGACGCCTTCGGCACCGCCCACCGCGCCCAGGCCTCGACCCACGGCGCTGGCAAGTTCGCCCCCACCGCTTGTGCGGGCTTGCTGCTGGCCGAGGAGCTGGACGCGCTGCAAAAGGCGCTGGCCGAGCCCAAGCGGCCGATGGTTGCGATCGTCGGCGGCTCCAAGGTCTCGACCAAGCTGACCGTGCTCGAGGCGCTGTCGACCAAGGTTGACCAGCTGGTGGTCGGCGGCGGTATCGCCAATACCTTCATCAAGGCCGCTGGACATGAGGTCGGCAAGTCGCTCTGCGAGGACGACCTGGTCGAGACCGCCAAGGCGCTGATGGAGAAGATGACCGCCAACAACGCCACCATCCCGATCGCGACCGACGTGGTCTGTGGCAAACAGTTTGATGAGAACGAGCCGGCGGTGACCAAGCCGGTGGCCGAGGTTGCCGCTGACGATATGATCTTCGACATCGGCCCGGATAGCGCCAAGGCGCTCGCCGAGGTCATCAAGAACGCCGGCACCGTGGTCTGGAACGGCCCGGTTGGCGTGTTCGAGTTCGATCAGTTTGGCGAGGGCACCAAGACCATCTCGATGGCGATCGCCGAGACCGATGCCTTTACCTTGGCTGGCGGTGGCGACACCATCGCGGCAATCCAGAAGTACGACATCTATGATCGCGTGTCGTACATCTCCACCGCTGGCGGCGCCTTCCTCGAATATCTCGAAGGCAAGACCCTGCCGGCCGTGGCGATGCTCGAAGCACGCGCGAAGGACTAACCAACCTAGATTATCGCTCGATCCTCGTCATCGCTGAATCTTCGCGTCTGCGCAGAGCGCGATCTTTCTGAGTGAAACAAACACACTATGCCAAGACGTACCAAGATCGTTGCGACCTTCGGCCCTGCTACCGATGCGCCTGGTGTGCTCGAAGCCATGATGGATGCGGGCCTCAATGTGGTGCGGCTGAATATGTCGCACGATTCGCATGATCGCCATCTGGAGCGCGCGCGTAGGGTTCGTGAGGCGGCGAAGGCGAAAGGACATCCACTGGGACTGCTCATCGACTTGCAGGGGCCCAAGATCCGCATTGGCCGCTTTGTCGATGGCGCGGTCGAGCTTGCGGATGGCGCTGCCTTTGCGATCGACGCTGAATGCCCGCTGGATGCTGGTGACCGTACGCGCGTCGGGACCACCTTGCCGAGCATGATCAAGGATGTCGCCCCAGGAGACGTCCTATTGCTTGATGACGGGGCTATTGAGCTGCGGGTCGAGTCTGTATCCGGGTCTCGGATCGACTGTACCGTCATGTTCGGCGGCCGTCTGTCGAACAACAAGGGCATTAATAAGAAGGGCGGCGGGCTTTCGGCTCCGGCGCTGACCGAGAAGGATCAGGCCGACATCCTCTTTGCCGCCGAGGTGGAGGCCGATTACCTGGCCGTTTCCTTCGTCTCCAATGGCGACGATATTCGGCTCGCGCGGCAACTGCTCGAGGAGGCGGGCGGCAAGGGCGGGATTGTTGCCAAGATCGAGCGCGCGGAGGCGCTGAACGCACTCGAGGATATTATCGACGCCTCGGATGCGGTGATGGTGGCTCGCGGCGATCTCGGGGTCGAGATCGGCGATGCCGAGCTGCCGGCAGTGCAGAAACGACTGATCAGCATGGCCCGTGATCGCAATAGTGTGGTGATCACCGCCACGCAGATGATGCAGTCGATGATCGAGAACCCGATCCCGACTCGGGCCGAGGTCTTCGACGTCGCTAACGCGGTGCTCGACGGCACTGACGCCGTCATGCTGTCGGCCGAGACGTCCGTGGGCAAGAACCCGGCCAAGGTGGTCGAGTCGATGTCACGCATCTGCGCCGAGGCCGAGAAGGAGCGCCTAGTTCGGCGGTCCAGCCATCGGCTCGACACGGTCTTCGGGCGCGTCGATGAGGCCATCGCGATGGCGACCATGTATACCGCCAATCATCTTGGCGTGAAGGCCATCGCGGCGTTGACCGAGTCCGGCTCCACGGTCAAATGGATGTCGCGCATCAGCTCCGGCATCCCCATCTACGCGATGACCCGCCAGGTGCCAACCCGCCGAAAAGTGACCCTTTTCCGAGGCGTCTATCCGGTAAGATTCGATGTCTCGAGCACCAACATCCATGAGGTCAACAAGGAGGTCATCGAAGAATTGCTGCGTCATGGTACCGTCCAAGAAGGCGATCTAGTGCTCATTACCAAGGGCGATCGCAGCGGGGTCGAGGGACAGACCAATATCATGAAGATCATGCGCGTCGGCGAGCATCGGTTGCTCGCCGGCGAGTGATGAATCGGCCTCCAGCTGATTGATCGGCAGCCGACTGTTTTTAAGCCAACCGCCTATTTTCAACGACAGAGGAGAACCGCAATGGCCCTTATTTCGCTTCGCCAATTGCTAGACCACGCCGCTGAGTATCAGTATGGCGTTCCAGCCTTCAACGTGAACAACCTCGAGCAGATGCGGGCCATTATGGAGGCGGCCGACGAGACCGATTCTCCAGTGATCTGCCAGGCTTCTGCGGGTGCCCGCAAGTATGCTGGCGCCCCCTTCCTACGCCACCTGATCTTGGCCGCGACCGAGGAGTTTCCACATATTCCCGTCGTCATGCATCAGGATCATGGCTCGTCGCCAGCGGTTTGCATCCGTTCGATCCAGCTGGGCTTTAGCTCGGTGATGATGGATGGCTCGCTCGGCGAAGACATGAAGACGCCGATGGACTACGACTACAACGCGAGCACCACCCGCCAGGTGGTCGATATGGCGCATGCCTGCGGTGTCTCGGTTGAGGGTGAGCTTGGCTGCCTCGGCTCACTCGAGTCTGGCATGGCTGGCGAAGAAGACGGCTCCGGTGCCGAGGGCGTGCTGGATCACAGCCAGCTGCTGACCGATCCGGAAGAGGCGGCCAAGTTTGTTGCCGATACCAAGGTTGACGCCCTGGCGATCGCCATCGGTACCAGCCATGGCGCCTACAAGTTCACCCGTCCGCCGACCGGCGACATCCTGGCCATCGAGCGCATCAAGGAGATCCATGCCCGCATCCCAGATACCCATTTGGTCATGCACGGCTCCTCATCGGTGCCGCAGGAGTGGCTGAAGATCATCGACCAGTTCGGTGGCGCCATGGGCGAGACCTACGGCGTGCCGGTCGATGAGATCGCCGAGGGCATCAAGAACGGCGTGCGTAAGGTCAACATCGACACCGACCTGCGCATGGCCTCGACCGGCGCCATTCGCCAGCATCTGGCCGAGAACCCGAAGAACTTCGACCCGCGCAAGTATCTTGCGGCCTCAACCAAGGCCATGAAGGAGATCTGCCGGGCGCGTTATGAGGCCTTTGGCACCGCTGGCAACGCGAGCAAGATTCGTGCACTCTCACTCGAGGCCATGACCGCGCGTTACGCGAGCGGTGAGCTTGACCCCAAGGTCAACTGATCCTAGGTCGCGTTCTTGGCGATCGCAAAGGGCGCTTCGGCGCCCTTTTTGCTGCTGGCCATGCAATGACAAGCAACCTTACCAACACCGGCTCGGCGAGTGAAGCCATGGCTGCTGTCTACCAGGTCAAAGAGGTGTTCCATACCTTGCAGGGTGAGGGCGCGCGCGCTGGCCGCGCGGCGGTGTTTTGCCGCTTTTCGGGCTGTAACCTCTGGTCTGGACTAGAGCCTGACCGGGCGAGCGCAACCTGTCGCTTTTGCGATACCGATTTTCGCGGCACCGATGGCCCTAGCGGCGGGCGGTTCGCCGACGCCGAGGCACTCGCCGACCATATCCAGGCGCAGTGGCAGGCTGTTGCCGGAGGCCGGGCCCGGGAAGCTCGCTACGTCGTCTGCACCGGCGGTGAGCCGCTACTGCAGCTCGACGCGGCCTTGCTTGCCGCCCTCCATGAACGCGACTTCGAGGTTGCGGTCGAGACCAACGGTACGCGGCTTGCGCCATCTGGCATCGATTGGCTCTGCGTCAGTCCAAAGGCGGATGCACCGCTGGCGCTGAGCTCCGGGGATGAGCTGAAATTGGTGTTTCCGCAGCCTGAAGCACCGCCGGAGCGCTTTGTGGATTTCGATTTCGCGCATTTCTTCCTGCAACCCATGGATGGACCGCAGCGGGTCGAGTACACCCAGCGCGCGATCGACTATTGCAGACGTCATCCACAGTGGCGTCTAAGCCTGCAGCTACACAAGCTGCTCGGTATCCCCTAGCAGAGAGGGTCTGAATGGCTGGGTGTTCTGTCGGTTGCTGAGATCAAGCCCAATGCTGGCCGTTAGCTGCCACCGGCGCGCTGCGCTGCCGATGGCTCGTTTGTCGCCGCCAAGTTCGGTGCCTTGAGCGTACCGCCCTGCGCCAATGCGCTGCGGAGTCTGTCACCGGTACCCGCAGGGACTAAGACCAGGTGTGGGCCGTTTGGCAACGTCTTGCCGCGCTTCAGTCCAGGGTTGAGTCGTTTTAGCTGGGTCAGGGTGACGCCGCAGGCATGCGCGGCCTCAGCGAGATCGATCTGTTGCCCGGACTCGACCACCTCGACCAGCGGTCGATTGGCGATTGCTGGCATGGAAAGCCCGAGCGCATCATGTTCGCGCACGAGCTTCGCGATCGCGAGTAGCTTGGGCACGTAGTTCTCCGTCTCGGTCGGCAGGTCGAGGGACCAGAAATCAACCGGCTTGCCGGCTGCTTTATTGGCCCGCTGCGCCGCCCGAACGCGCGCGGGACCAGCGTTGTAACCGGCCAGTGCGAGCGCCCAGTCGCCGCCGAGCTCGCGATGCAGTTGCTGTAGATAGGCGATGGCCCCTCGCGTCGAGGCCAAGATATCGTTGCGGCCGTCGTACCAGCTGTTTTGTCTGAGGCCCATCTCGACGCCGGTATAGGGCATGAACTGCCACATGCCGGTCGCGCTTTTAGGCGAGACTGCGTGCGGGTTATAGCGGCTCTCGACCTCGGGCAGCAGGGCTAGTTCGGCCGGCAGACCATGGCGCTCGAGCTCTTCAATGATCAGGTGCAGATAGGGCTGCGCCCGCTTGCTCAGATCCGTGAGATAATGGCTGTTCTGCTTGAGTGTGCGCACCGCCCGCTCGACGCGCTCATGATGGTGGATCCCAAGGCGTTCGCCATGACGGACGCGATCCCAGAGATCGCCGCCCGCTCCGCGATCGACATAGCGATGTCGGCTCCTAGTCTTGCCGTCGTCGCGACCGATGACCCGGACGTCGATCGCGGGGCGAACATAGCCGTACTCTCGAGCTGAGACCGAAAAGGTCTGGCCACTACTGGCGATGGTATCCTCGGGCGGCTGGTGGCTGGCGCAGCCGATGAGCTGGAGCGGAAGGCCGATCGCGACGCAGGCAAGCAGGGAGGTTCGAGCAGCACTTTGCATAAAAGACCGAGCAGCGACTGGAGAAAAAGATGCGCTTCGTTCTTGTTTTGTCGCGCTTCGCGGCTCAAATATACGGGAAAACCCGGAGGCTTTCCAGCGCACTTTCCAGCGCAAGGTGCGATCCATGTCGAGCCCTTCAATGATGTCCCGCCAGCAGGACGACAGCGCGGCTCTGGATGACCTTGCTGAGTGGTTCAAGACGCCAATTGGCCGCGAGGTCGTTCAGCTTGAGCGTGAATGTATCGAACGGATGATCGAGAATTCCTTTGGCCATTTTCTGGTGCAGGTCGGCTGCATGAGCGACTTCCGTGGCGCCTTCGAGCATAGCCGTATCCGGTCGCATGTGGTGCTCAGCGAACCCCCCTGCTCGGACTGGTCAGGCTCGCCCCTGCGCGCGAAACCGGCTGAGCTTCCATTAGCGCCGGTGAGTGTTGATGCCTTGCTGCTGCCGCACACGCTCGATTTCGCCTTGCAGCCGCAACGCGTGCTGCGCGAGGCCGAGCGTGTTCTGATCCCGGAGGGGCGTATCCTGATCATCGGCTTCAATCCATTGAGTCCTTGGGGCCTGATGCGTGGGGCGCTGCGCCATCGGCAAGCACCCTGGGGTGGCAATCAGTTAACCTCATCCCGCCTCATCGACTGGCTCGACCTGCTGGGCTTTCAGTTGGAGGTGCGACACTGGTTATTATTTCGGCCACCTCTGCGGTCCGCCTTTAGCCAGCGCCTCAATTGGCTCGAAGAAGCCGGTACACGCTGGTGGCCCCTGTTTGGTGGCATCTATGTGGTGCGCGCGGTCAAGCGCGTGAGCCTTTCCACTCCGCTGCGACCGCGCTGGAGACAACGCCCAGCATTTCTGCCCAGCGGCGCCGTGAAGCCAACCGCCCGTGAAGGTCATCATGTCCGCTAGTCAGTTGTCTGCCGCAAAGGCGCAGAATGAACGCCCAACGGCCGTTGAGGTCTTCACCGATGGCGCCTGTAAGGGGAATCCGGGGCCCGGTGGTTGGGGGGCGTTGATGCGTTATGGCGCACACGAGAAGGAGCTCTTCGGAGGTGAGTCGCAGACCACGAATAACCGGATGGAATTGATGGCAGTGATTCAAGCACTTGAGACCCTCAAGCGGCAGAGCAGCGTGATACTGACCGTCGATTCGCGCTATGTACAGGATGGGGTCGAGCGCTGGATGGCGCGTTGGAAGCGCAATGGCTGGATGACCAAGCAGGGGAGTCCGGTGAAGAACCAGGATCTCTGGCAACGTCTCGATCAGGCACTGGCTGGCCATCGCGTGAGCTGGCGTTGGGTCCGCGGCCACAGTGGACATGCGGAGAATGAGCGTGCCGACCAACTCGCCAACCGGGGCATCCCAAAGCGGGCCTGATCCCCAGGCTCAGATCTCCCAGGCTAAACAGTTTAGGAAGGGTGTGATGCGACAGCTTGTTGTCGATACGGAAACCACCGGGCTTGAGCCCAGCGAAGGGCATCGGGTCATCGAGATCGGCTGTGTCGAGGTGGTTGAGCGCCAGCTGACCAAGGCCAACTTTCACCGCTATCTTCAACCGGATCGCGAGATCGATGCCGGAGCAGTTGCGGTGCATGGGATCTCGAATGCCTTCCTCGCCGACAAACCGCGCTTTGCCGAGATCGCCGAAGAGTTGATTGACTATCTGCGTGGCGCCGAGCTGATCATCCACAATGCCGCGTTTGATGTCGGATTTTTGAATCATGAGCTGAGCCAATGGCGTCCAAATGCCCCCCGCATCGAGGATTTATGCACGGTTGTCGACACCCTCGCATTAGCGCGGCAGCGGCATCCTGGGCAACGCAACAGCCTTGATGCGCTCTGTCGGCGCTACGAGATTGATAACAGTCGCCGCGATTTGCACGGGGCCTTGCTTGACGCCGAGATCCTTGCCGACGTCTATCTGGCGATGACCGGCGGTCAGGTCGCGCTGGCGCTCGGCAGCGAGTCCACCCCTGATCATCACGGCGGGCAGGCCGAGGCTGGGGTCTTACCGAGACGGGTGCGGAAGGACAGGCCGCCACTGCGCATCCTGCGTGCGACAGATCTTGAACGCTCTGCACACCTCGCCCGTCTCCAGGCGATCAACGCTGCGAGCGACGGCGGCTGTGTCTGGATGTCGTTGTCGGGCAAGACCAGAGCACCCTAGGCCCATCGTCCATGCCGGAGTCTTACCTACCTGGGTTCGGCAAACAGACTCCGGTGTGCCGAGGGGCTTGAACCCGGCAAGGCGTTTGAATCTGGCAGGACGGTGCCGCGGTCAATTCGAGCGCTGTTTATGGGCACTGGATGGCGGTGCACCGGCCATCATCTCGAGCGCGCTCAGGTTGAGTACCTCGACGTGCTTGCGATCGACACGGAGCATGCCGTCTTCTTGGAAACGGGTGAAGAGCCGGCTGACGGTTTCGACCGCGAGACCAAGATAGCTGCCGATCTCATGCCTGGACATGCTCAGGTAGAAGTCGGTTGGCGACAAACCACGCTTGCTGAGTCGGCTCGACATGCTGGTGAGGAAGGCCGCGAGTCGCTCCTCGGCATTCTTCTTGCCGAGCAGCAGCAGCATATCGGCGTCCTGCCCGATCTCCTTGCTCAACAGACGATACATCTGGTGCTGCAGCGAGGGGATCGAGGCCGCGAGCTCCTCGAAGCGTTGGAAAGGCACCTCGCAGATCGCTGAGGTCTCGAGCACCTTGGCAGAGCAGGCATGGCAAGACTTGTCGATCGCATCCAGGCCGATGATCTCACCGGGAAGATGGAAACCAAGCACCTGCTCGCCGCCTTCCTCACTCGGCGCATAGGTCTTCACCGAGCCCGTCTTGACGACATAGAGGGAGCGGAAACGCTCGCCACCTCGGAACAGGTGGTCGCCGCGATGCAGTGGGCGAGAGCGTTTGATGATGGAGTCGAGGCGATCGACATCTTCCGGCGCGAGTCCCATCGGCAGACAGAGCTGCGATAGTGAGCAATTCTTGCAGGCGACTCGGATCGTGTCGAACGAGATAACTTTTCGCTGAGTCAAAGCAAGCTTCCAGTGTGTGGTTTAACCGTATTCTGCAACTCAAGTTGACATGCATCAAGCGTCAATCTGATTTGCATACACGCGCGTTGCGTATTGAAATTAACGGTCAGGATTTCGCGGGGCACACGCAAACGCTGTCGCGAGGGGCGGCAAGCGTGACGATGAGGGCGTTACAGTCCGGTGCTCGCTTCCGATCAGGGCCATCTGCGCGCTCGCTGACAGCCCTTGGGCACGGCCGGCGGAAAATAGAAAAAGCCGCGCCGAGGCGCGGCTTGGGCAGAAACGGTAATGAGCCGTTACTTACTTGGCCTCAGGAGCAGCCGGGGCGGCTGGAGCCATCGGCGCGCCGTAAGGCATGCCATAAGGGGCGCCGTAGCCGTAAGGGGCACCATAGCCGTAACCTGGATAGCCGTAGCCATAGCCGGGGTAGCCATAGCCGTAACCGTCGCCATAGCCGCGACCATAGCCATAGCCGCGCCCGCGGCCATAACCCCGGCCACCACCGCTCATGCTCATGTTGAAGTCGCCGTAGCCGTCACCCAACATGTCGCTGAACATGTCGCCCATGCCGTCGCCCCAACCGTTGCCGTAGCCAGGACCACCGTAGCCGGGGCCGCCCCACCATGCCTGGGCAGCGCTCATCGAGAAGGCAGCGCTGGTGGCAATGGCGGCAATGCCCATGACCTTTGCAAACTTGTTCATTGTGATGCTCCGTAAGGGTGGTAAATCGATCCGCCGCAGCCCCTGCGATCTGTGTGGGTCAGCTCCGCGTCGAGCTGCGATGGAGGTCCGCAGAGAACGAACGCCGCGGAGTATACGTGCAGCGGATACTGCTTGTGAAGTCCATGATCGACGCCATGGCATCGGACCTTTCTCGGTCGGAATTGTGAGGTCGCAGCCAATTTGCTACCTTGAGAGGGGTATCCTATCCAGACCCAAGTCGTCTGCCTCCACAGGTCATGCCCAAGTTTATTTTCGTTACCGGCGGCGTTGTCTCGTCGCTCGGCAAAGGTATTGCGTCCGCGTCCCTGGCTGCGCTGCTCGAAGCGCGCGGTCTCAAGGTGACGATGATCAAGCTCGATCCCTACATCAATGTCGATCCGGGCACCATGAGTCCGTTTCAGCATGGTGAGGTTTATGTCACCGATGATGGTGCCGAGACTGATCTTGATCTCGGACACTATGAGCGCTTCCTCCGCACACGGATGGGGCGCAACAACAACTTCACCACCGGCCAGATCTACGAGAGCGTGATCCGCAAGGAGCGCCGGGGCGACTACCTCGGTCGTACCGTGCAGGTGATCCCGCACATCACCGACGAGATCAAGGCGTCGATCCGCCTCGGTGCCGACGAGACCGATGTCGCCATCGTTGAGATCGGTGGCACTGTCGGCGACATCGAATCGCTGCCCTTTTTGGAGGCGATCAGGCAGATGCGGGTCGAGGTCGGCGTCGAGAACGCGCTGTTCATGCACCTCACCCTGGTGCCGTTCATCCCGGCCGCCGGCGAGATCAAGACCAAGCCGACTCAGCACTCGGTCAAGGAGCTGCGCTCGATCGGTATCCAGCCGGACATCCTGCTCTGCCGCGCCGAACGCGACCTGCCAGATGAGGAACGGCGTAAGATCGCGCTCTTCACCAATGTTCCGGAGCGGGCGGTGATCTCAGCGATCGATGCCGATCATATCTACCGCATTCCAATGCTGTTGCACGCGCAGGAGCTCGATGCGCTGGTGGTCAACCAATTCCGCCTCGAGGTTCCGGAGGCCGATCTGTCCGAGTGGCAGCGGGTGCTCAAGGGGCTCGAGCATCCGCAAGAGCGGGTCACCATCGGCATGGTCGGCAAGTACATGGGGCTGACCGAGGCCTATAAGTCGCTCTCTGAGGCCCTGATCCATGCCGGCGTGCAGACCAGCACCCGGGTCAATATCCGTTATCTCGACGCGGAGGAGATCGAGACCAAGGGGCCGGGCTGCCTCGATGGGCTTGACGCGGTGTTGGTTCCAGGCGGCTTTGGCGAGCGTGGCATCGAGGGTAAGATCGGCGCGGTGAGCTATGCGCGCAAGCAGCGCATCCCCTATCTGGGAATCTGCCTTGGCATGCAGGTCGCCGTCATTGAGTACGCGCGCAATGTGGCCAAGCTGGAGGGCGCCCATAGCACCGAGTTCCAGCAAGAGACGCCGCATCCCGTGATCGCCTTGATTACCGAGTGGCAAACCGAACAGGGCAAGCGCGAGACGCGCAATGCGGAATCCGATAAGGGCGGCACCATGCGCCTTGGCGGGCAGAACTGCCGGTTGGAGCCGGGAAGCCTGGCGCGCGCAACCTACGGCACCCCCCAGGTGCGCGAGCGGCACCGGCATCGCTATGAGTTCAACAACCGCTATTGTGATGTCTTGAAAGACGCTGGGCTGCGCTTCTCTGGCTGGTCGTTGGACTCGAAACTGGTCGAGATCGTTGAGATCCCCGATCATCCCTGGTTCGTCGGCTGTCAGTTCCATCCTGAGTTCACCTCGACTCCGCGTGACGGCCATCCGCTGTTCCGTGGGTTCATCGAAGCGGCCTTGGCGTATCAACAGCGCAAGGGCCGCGAGCTGACCGGCACCCATGCCAGTGCATCGCGGCCACTTAAAGGGCCGAAGGAGCTGGTCTGATGCAACTCTGCGGCTACGAGGTCGGCCTTGAACATCCGCTATTCCTGATCGCCGGTCCCTGCGTGATCGAGAGCGAGACGTTGGCGCAGGAGACCGCCGGGCGACTGCAAGAGATGACCCAGGCCTTGGGGATGGCATTCATCTTCAAGTCCTCCTTCGATAAGGCCAATCGTTCATCGATCGACGGTTTTCGCGGCTTAGGTGTCGAGAATGGACTGAAGATCCTTGAGGGGGTTCGCGAGCGCATCGGTGTTCCGGTGCTGACAGATGTGCACGAAGAGACGCCGCTAGCTGAGGTCGCCGCCGTCGTCGATGTATTGCAGACGCCGGCATTCCTCTGTCGTCAGACCAACTTCATCCTGGCGGTCGCCTCGCAAGGACGGCCGGTGAACATCAAGAAGGGCCAATTCCTGGCGCCTTGGGATATGGCGCTTGTGGTCGAAAAGGCGCGTTCAACTGGCAACCAGGAACTGATGGTCTGTGAGCGCGGGGTCAGCTTCGGCTATAACAACCTGGTCTCGGACATGCGCTCGCTGGCGGTGATGCGCGAGACAGCCTGTCCGGTCGTGTTCGATGCGACACACTCGGTGCAGCTGCCGGGTGGCCAAGGGCGCAGCTCGGGCGGCCAGCGCGAGTTCGTGCCTGTCTTGGCGCGCGCTGCTGTAGCGGCGGGCGTTGCCGGCCTCTTCATGGAGACCCATCCGAATCCGGACCAGGCAAAGAGTGATGGACCCAATGCCTGGCCACTAGATCGGATGGCCGAGCTCTTGGGAACCCTTGCGGAGCTTGATCGGCTGGTTAAGATCCATGGATTTCCGGAGCAACGGCTCTAACAGACCCAATCGCGAATCGAGCGTCGCGCTGGTCCCTGAGCTACACCCTTTTTTGCGCTTTCAAAGAGGTTCACCCCATGTCTGAAATCGTTGATGTCCGCGCCCGTGAGATCCTGGATTCGCGCGGTAACCCCACTGTTGAGGTGGATGTGATCACGGCCGAAGGTGCCCTCGGTCGGGCCGCGGTGCCGTCCGGCGCCTCGACCGGTTCGCGCGAGGCCCTTGAGCTACGAGATGGTGATCAATCGCGCTATCTTGGCAAAGGCGTGTTGACTGCCTGTGCCAATGTGAATGGCGAGCTGCGTGATGTGGTCGCAGGCCTTGAAGTGACCCATCAGGAGGCGCTGGATCGGGCCATGATCGAGCTCGATGGCACCGAGAATAAGGCGCGGCTCGGAGCCAACGCCATCCTTGGCGTGTCCATGGCCGCGGCCCACGCGGCCGCGCAAGAAAAGGCTGTGCCACTCTATCAATCCCTGGGTAACGGCGATTATCGCCTCCCGGTGCCAATGATGAACATCATCAACGGCGGTGAGCACGCCGATAACAGCGTCGACTTCCAAGAGTTCATGATCTTACCAGTTGGCGCACCGAGCCTGCGTGAGGCCGTGCGCTGGGGCGCCGAGGTCTTCCATGCACTGAAAGCCGTGCTGAATGGGCGCGGACTGGCCACGGCCGTGGGTGATGAAGGGGGATTTGCGCCAGACCTGCCGAGCAACGAGGCCGCGATCGAGGTCATCCTTGAGGCCATCGAGAAGGCTGGCTATAAGGCGGGGCAGGACATCTACTTAGGCATGGATGTCGCCGCCTCCGAGTTCTACGAGGACGGTGTCTACAATCTGAAGGGCGAGGGCCGCAAGCTCGACGCTGCCGGCATGACCGATCTGCTACTGGACTGGGTTGGCAAGTATCCGATCATCAGTATCGAGGACGGCCTAGCCGAGGGTGATTGGGATGGCTGGAAGGATCATACCGAGCGGCTCGGCGGCAAGGTGCAGCTGGTTGGCGACGATCTTTTCGTTACCAACACCAAGATCCTGAAAGAAGGGATCGACAAGGGGATTGCCAACTCGATCCTGATCAAGGTCAACCAGATCGGCTCCTTGACTGAGACCCTAGAAGCCATTCAGATGGCGCAGAAGGCCGGCTACACCGCCGTTGTCTCGCATCGCTCGGGCGAGACCGAGGACACCACCATTGCCGATCTGGTCGTCGCTGCGGCAACGGGTCAGATCAAGACCGGCTCGCTCTCGCGCACCGATCGGGTGGCAAAATACAACCAGCTGATGCGGATCGAGGATCAGCTTGCGGATGCCGCCTTGTATGCTGGCCGCGATGCCTTCAAGCAACCCTTATGACGCTGAAGGCGCGGCAGCGATGCGGCCGCGCCTGCTGTGGTTCTGTAAAGCTATCGAAGCAGAGGATGTGACTCGATGCGCTGGCTCCTGTTGGTCATGGTGGTCCTCCTCGGGCTCCTTCAGTTTCGCCTCTGGGTAGGCGATGGCAGCCTTGCCGAACTGCATGAGCTGCGCGGGCTGATTGCTGAGACCGAGCAGGAACTGCGTCATTTACAGGCCCGCAACTATGCGCTCGCGGCAGAGGTCGAGGACCTGAAGACCGGCCTTGATGCGATCGAGGAGCGGGCACGCAGTGAGCTCGGCATGATCCAATCCGGTGAGGTCTTTTTGCAGGTGGTTGAGAAGCCGGTCGAGGGCAAGTCACCATGACAGCAGCCCGGCAACATTGGGTTGTGCTCCCGGCGGCTGGCGCGGGCCGTCGTTTTGGCGGCCCAATCCCTAAACAGTATTTGCCCCTGGGGGGTCGCCGCGTGATCGAGCACAGCCTGGCTGTCTTCGTTCAGCATCCGCTGATGGCAGGTTGTGCAGTGGCGTTGAGTCCTGAAGATGAGTGGTGGCAAGAGACGGCTTATGCGCATCATCCGGCAGTCAAGCGCGTGGCCGGTGGCGCTGAACGGTCCGATTCGGTTGCGCATGCCCTTGCTGCCTTGGCGGATCAGGCGTCGGATGATGATTGGATCTTGGTGCATGATGCGGCCAGGCCCTGTTTGACGACCGGGGATCTCGATCGGCTACTTGCGGCCTTGCTGGACGAGCCCGTCGGCGCCCTGTTGGCGGTGCCGATGCATGATACGGTCAAGGCCGCCGAGGACGCCTTTGGCGCTCGGGTCGAGCGTACGCTGCCGCGCCAACAGTTGTGGCGCGCCTATACGCCGCAAGCCTTTCGGCTCGGACAGCTCCGCGAGGCACTGGCCTATTGCCGAGCACAGGGTATTGCCATCACCGATGATGCCAGCGCCATGGAGCAGCTTGGGCTTCGCCCGCTACTGGTCGAAGGCCGCGCTGACAACATCAAGATCACCCGGCCCGAGGACCTTCCCTTGGCCGAGTTCTTCCTTGAACAAGCGCGCCACCGGAAGCGCGACCAGGAGCGATGATGAAACAGATAGACCCCATGTGGGATCGGCTGACCGATACCGATGCGCAGATGCTTGGTGCGAGCCGATGCTAATCGGCCAGGGCATCGATGCCCATCGCTTCGCTCCCCATCGCCGGCTGATCTTGGGTGGTATCGAGGTTCCGCATCCCCTCGGGCTCGAGGCCCACTCGGACGGTGATGTCGTGCTGCATGCGCTCTGCGATGCGCTGCTCGGTGCTGCCGGCCTGGGTGATATCGGTCACCACTTCCCTGATTCTGATGATGCCTTTAAGGATATCGATAGCCGCGTCTTATTGCGACGTGTGGTGCAGGCACTTGCTGAGCGCGATCTGCGCGTCCATAACGCGGACCTGACCGTCGTTGCGCAGGCGCCCAAGCTGGCCGCTTATATCGACGCGATGCGCGAGTGCATCGCCGCTGACCTCGACTTGCCAGGGGCGCGTGTGAACATCAAGGCGACGACCAGCGAGCGTATGGGCTTTACTGGCAGGGGTGAAGGGATCGCGGCCTTCGCCGTGGTTCTGCTCGACGACTCCGAGGCCGCGATAGCGCTGTGAGCACAGCGCCGAGTCCGACCATCGATTCGACCAAACCATGGCGCTCGTTTTCCGAGCTGCCCTATGCCTTCGGCGGACCCCGTCTCAGTGCTCAGCTGCGCACCGAGCCAGCCGATTTTATCGTCGATGAGATCCTCGCCTTCGGTCCTGACGGCGATGGGGAACATGCGCTGCTGCGTATTCGCAAGACCTCGGCCAATACCGACTGGGTCGCTCGACGCATTGCCTCGTTAGCCGGGGTGTCGGTCAAGATGGTTGGCTACGCCGGACTCAAAGACCGGCATGCAGTGACCACGCAGTGGTTCTCGGTGCACCTCGGCAACGCGCCAGAGCCACGCTGGCGATTGCTCGCCGAAGATGGCATCGAGGTCTTGGAGCAGCATCGGCACCGGCGCAAGCTCAAGCGTGGCTCCTTGGCTGGAAATCAGTTCCGCATCCGGCTGCGTGAGATTCGCGGTGAGCTCGATGCAGCAGCGGTACAGCTCGATCTGATGGCAACGACCGGCGTACCCAACTATTTTGGGCCGCAGCGTTTCGGACGCAGTGAGGGTAATTTGCTCAGGGCTCAGGCCCTGTTTGCCGGCGTTGCGCAGCGGGCGAGTCGACATCAGCGTGGGCTATGGCTCTCGGCAGCGCGCTCGCAGCTGTTCAACGAACTGCTTGCGCGTCGAGTCGAACGCGGCGACTGGACAAGCGCCTTGGTCGGTGATCGCCTTCAGCTGCGCGGTAGTCATTCGCACTTCCTCGTCGACAGCATCGATGAGCGCATCTCGGAGCGTCTGGATGCTGGCGATCTGATCCCAACCGGCCCACTATTCGGCGATGGTGAGCCGCTGACTGATCACCTGGTGCGGGAACTCGAAGAGCAG
Organism: Lamprobacter sp.; assembly: GCF_034860625.1. Lineage (NCBI taxonomy): Bacteria > Pseudomonadati > Pseudomonadota > Gammaproteobacteria > Chromatiales > Chromatiaceae > Lamprobacter > Lamprobacter sp. Next base: position 39,909 of record NZ_JAYESN010000026.1, on the reverse strand, counting down.
GTGGCTGCGGATTACAAGGACTGGCTAGCAGGTTTGGTGGATGCCGGGCTCAAGCAAGAGCGACGCGCCCTAAGGCTGGATATCGAGCAGCTTGAGCTCGAACAGCTTGCGCCGACCGAAGCCATCATGACCTTCACCTTACCTGCTGGTAGCTATGCGACCAGTGTCTTGCGCGAATTCACCACATGGACGGAGCCGAGCCCAGGCTAAAACTGCGTTCCCAGGCTCGTTGACATGACTAAGCCGGTGGGCAAGACACCGGCTCCGATTCCAGCCTCTTGCCCCTCAACTGCTGACTGGGATCGAGAAGGTCCAGAAGTTGACGATGAAGTGGGCGACGATACTGGCAAAGTAGCCAAGCGCGATGTATTTGGTCCAGCGCAGATGCTCGAAAAAGGTGTAGACACCTTTTGCCTGGCCCATCAGCGCAACGCCGGCAGCTGAGCCGATCGACAACAGGCTGCCACCGACACCAGCGGTCAACGTGACCAGCAACCAGTGTCCCTGCGTCATCTCCGGATTCATCGTCAATACCGCGAACATGACCGGAATGTTATCGACCAGCGCCGATAGGATGCCCACCATGGTATTGGCAAAGACCGGACCGACATCGATGTAGGCGAACGCAGATAGCAATTCGAGGTAGCCGATAAAGCCGAGGCCGCCGACGCAGAGAATGACGCCATAGAAGAACAGCAGCGTATCCCATTCCGCGCGGGCAATCTTGTTGAAGATATCGAACGGCATGGTGTCTTCCAGCGAGCCCGCCTTCACCGTTGCCAGCTCACCGCTCATGTAGAGGTAGTAGCTGAAGAACTTGAGATAGGCCAGGCCGGTCATCATGCCGAGCACGGGCGGCAGGTGGAAGAAGTTGTGTACGCTCACCGCCGTGGCGATGGTGAGCAGGAACAAAAAGACGATGCGCTTGGCCCCGCGCTTGGTCTTGACCACCTCGTCACTCGGGGGCGGGATCTCGTCGGGGATCGCCTGATGCATGAAGTAGGCGGGCACCAGATAGTTGACCAGCGCCGGGATGAACAGCAAGAAGAAGGTCTGGAACGGCAAGATGCCCTTCTGCCAGACCATCAGGGTGGTGATATCACCAAAGGGGCTGAAGGCACCGCCGGCATTGGCAGCGATGACGATGTTGATGCAACCGAGGGCGACGAACCGGGGTTTGTCGGCACCAACCGCCATCACCACAGCACACATCAACAGCGCTGTGGTCAGATTGTCCGCGACTGGGGAGATGAAGAAGGCGAGAAAGCCGGTCATCCAGAACAGCTTACGGTAGCTGAAGCCGCTGCGGATCAGCCAGGCGCGCAGCGACTCGAAGACGAGGCGCTCCTCCATGGCGTTGATATAGGTCATGGCTGCGAGCAGGAAGAGGAACAGCTCGGCAAATTCCATGATGTTGTGGTGTACCGCGTCGGCCACGGCGTGCGGGTCACCGCCATGACCGGTGTAGAAGAAGGCGATGAACACCCAGATCAAGCCAGCCGCCAACACCACTGGTTTCGACTTGCGCAGATGGGTGAATTCCTCGGCCATGACCAGCGCGTAGGCGATGACGAAGATCAGGATTGCGGTGTAGCCGACCCAGTGGCCGGTCAGGTCAATGTGCTGTCCGCCATCAGACGCCAATGCGAACGATGAGAGTGAGAGCAGGAACAGGCCAAACGCGACCTTGAGAGCGGGATGGTGCATGGAGAGACTCCTTAACGGCTGAGTCGCGTCAGTCGTGACCCTGATAGTACTTCGCCAGCTCGGTCTCCGAGAGGCGGGTGAGGCTGTCGCGCGGAAAGGCGCTCATTAATTCCCAGGCCAGGTTAAGCGTGGCCTCGATACTGCGGTCCTCGGCCTCGCCTTGGCCGACAAAGCGACGATCAAAGTCGTCGGCAAACTTGAGATAGCGGCGGTCACGCTCGGAGAGTTCATCGGCGCCGATGATACTAGCCAGGTTGCGGGTCTCGAGCGCGCGGGCATAGAGCGCATAGAGCTGGGCCGCGACCTTGGGATGATCCTCGCGCGTGTCGTCCTTGCCGATGCCGTCCTTCATCAGCCGCGAGAGGCTCGGCGAGATATGCACCGGCGGATAGATACCCTGGTTGTGCAACTCGCGCGAGAGGACGATCTGACCCTCGGTGATGTAACCGGTCAGATCGGGGATTGGATGGGTGATGTCGTCGGACGGCATCGAGACCACCGGCATCATGGTGATCGAGCCATGGCGCTCATGGATGCGCCCGCAGCGCTCGTAGATCTCGGCGAGGTCCGAGTAGAGGTAGCCGGGATAGCCCTTGCGCGCGGGCACGTCGCCTTTGGCGGTGGCGACCTCGCGCAGCGCCTCGGCGTAGTAGGTCATGTCGGTCATCACCACCAGCACATGGCGATCGAGATCATAGGCCAGGTACTCGGCGACGGTGAGCGCGGTACGCGGCAGGGTCAGGCGCTCGACCGGCGGATCATCGGCCAGGTTGACGAACATCACCACGTTGCGCAGCACACCGGAGCTGGCGAACTCGTCGCGAAAGAACTTGGCATCGGCATAGCTGACGCCCATCGCCGCGAACACGATCGAGAAGCTCGAATCCTCATCCTTGAGCTTGGCCTGACGCACGATCTGCGCCGCCAGCCGGTTGTGCGGCAGGCCGGAGCCGGAGAAGATCGGCAGCTTCTGCCCGCGCACCAGCGAGTTGAGCCCATCGATGGTCGAGATGCCGGTCTGGATGAACTCGCGCGGATAGCTGCGCGCGGCCGGGTTGATGGCCGAGCCGCCGACCGCGCGGCGGGTGTTGGAGAGGATCGGTGGGCGCCCATCGCGTGGCTCACCGAGGCCGTTGAACTCGCGGCCGAGGATCTCAGGCGAGAGGGCGATCTCGACCGGCTCGTCGAGGAAGCGGACCCAGACCGCTTCCAGGTCGAGATCATCGGTGCCCTCGAACACCAGGATCATCACCTCCTCGTTGGAGGCGCGAATCACCTGGCCATCGCGGCTGCCGCCACGGCCATCGGAGATCCGCACCCGATCGCCAAAGGCGACCCCCGGCGTATCGCGGACCAGGATCAGCCCGCCGCGAACCTCGCTGGCGGTTCGGTATTCTTTGATGCTCATGACAGGCGATTCATGCTGCTAGGGGCTGGAGTCCAAAAAGAGAGGGCGCGGCTTATCGTGAATCTCAGGCGATTCATTCTCGCGGGTGGCGCCGCGCCTTGAGCGTTAGCAACTGTCCATCAACCGCTTCCCGACGTGATGCCCCTTGTTGGGCCATGATCGAGAAATAGAACATGGATAGCCACTTAGTCATCGCTGTGCTGCTTCGCATACTGGAGCCGGATGGCCTCGAAGGCGTCCTCGATCTCGCGGCCGAGGTCGGTGATGCTCGCGACCTGATCGCTGTTGTAGATCGATTTGCAGCGCCGGACCTTGGCCAGCTGCGGCAAGTCCTGCAGATGGCTGACCGGCACGCCCAGCTCGATCAGGGTCATGCCCTTGTCGTAGATCGAGAGGGCCAGATCGAGCAGGGCGAATTGCTTCTGCGGTGAGCAGAAGGTGTCGACCTCATCGAGCGCACTCTGCTGCAGCACGCCCTCCTTGATCAGCGAGGCACCTTCCAGCTGCCAGCGCTGGGCATCGGAGAGGGCCTCGGGGCCGACCAGGTTGACGATGCGCGAGAGTTCGGCATCGCGCGCCAGCAGTGCCAGCGCCTGGGTGCGGCGGGCCTCCCAACGGCGATCAACCTCCTTGTGCCACCACTCGGCCGCAGCATGGACATGGGCCGAGAAGCTGGTCACCCAGTCGATACTCGGGTAATGCCGCGCGTCGGCCAACTCCTTGGACAGCGCCCAGAAGGTCTCGATGATGTCCTTGGTATGGCTGGTCACCGGTTCCGAGAAGTCACCACCGGGCGGCGAGACGGCGCCGATCAGGGTCACCGAGCCAGGGCCGGCATCATAGGTCTCGACCCGACCGGCGCGCTCATAGACCGCCGCCAGGCGTGAGGACAGATAGGCCGGATAGCCTTCCTCGACCGGCATCTGCCCGAGTCGACCGGACACCTCGCGCAGCGCCTCGGCCCAGCGGCTGGTCGAGTCGGCGAGCATGACCACGTCGTAGCCCATGTCGCGATAGTACTCGGCCATGGTCAGGCCGACGTAGACCGAGGCCTCGCGCGCCACCACCGGCATGTTGGAGGTATTGGCCACCAGCAGCGTCTTCTCCATCAGCTTGCGGCCGGTATAGGGGTCTTCGAGCTGCGGGAAGGTCTCGAGCACATCGACCAGCTCGTTGCCGCGCTCGCCGCAGCCGACGTAGATGACGATCTCGGCATTCGACCAGCGTGCGATCTGCTGCTGCACCACGGTCTTGCCCGCACCAAAGGGGCCAGGGACCGCGCCCTTGCCGCCCTTGAGCTGCGGGAAGAAGCTGTCGATGACGCGCTGACCGGTGATCAGCGGCGAGATGCCATCATCGCGCTTGCGATAAGGGCGCGGCTTGCGCACCGGCCAGCGGTGAAACAGCTTCAGTCGATGACTATGGCCCTGCTTGTCGCGCAGATGGCCGATGGTGGCCTCGATGTTGTACTCGCCATTCGGCGCCAGCTCGGTCAGCTCACCCTCAAGCCCCGGTGGCACCAGGATCTTGTGCAGCACGGTCTCGGTCTCTTGCACTGTGCCGAGCACCGTGCCGGGACCGATCTGCTTGCCTGGCTCCAGCTCCGGATTGGGCTCAAATTCCCATTCCCGCTCGCGATCCAGACCGGGCAGGCTCAAGCCGCGGCGAATGTAATCGCCCGACTGCAGTGCGATCTTCTCCAGCGGCCGCTGAATGCCATCGAAGATGCCGCCCAGTAGTCCAGGTCCCAGCTCGACCGACAGCGGCCAGCCGAGGCCCTCGGCCGGTTCGCCAGGCCGCACGCCATCGGTGCTTTCATAGGTCTGCACCGTCGCCTCGCGGCCATTCAGCGAGATCACCTCGCCGACCAGCCCCAGCTCGCCGATCTTGACCTGCTCACCACTGCGGATACCGGGCAGATCGATGGTGACGATCGGGCCGTTGATCTCGCGGATGAAGCCGAGGTTATTGCGCTCGGACTGATCGCGCCCGGAATGACCGCGCTCAGAATTGTTTCGCTCACTCATCGTGATCATCCCCCGAAGATGCTGCCGGTCTCGAAGCCGCTCGGCACCAGCCGCTCCAGGATGACTTGCTGCAGCCGTGCCTGCAGCCGCGTGACGCGCCCCTCAAAGGTATTGTCGACGCGAATCCGGCCATCGTTGCTCTCGATCATGACCCCGCCAAGGGTCTCGATCGGCTCCTCACTCAGCTTGACCTGGGTTCCGCTCGGTAGCCTGCTAACGAGGTCGGCCCAGTGCGTTTTCAGCAGTTTCCGATCGGCGTTGTTGGCGCGCACCGCGACCTCATCGTGCTCGATCTCAGCCAGGGCCGCCTCGATGAAGCCGGTGAGGGTCTGCAGATAGGCCGCGCTGTCCTTGGCATAGGCGAGCATCTGCTCGGCTAGGCGGCCCTCGACCTCGCGTACCAGGTTCCAGCGCACCAGATCCAAATGGCTCTGTAGCTTGAGCTCCTCGGCCTGGACCTGCTGGCGGTAGGCGCGATCGCCAAGGGTCTTGGCGATCGCCTCCTCGCGTTGCTCGCGCAGGCGCAGCTTCTCCGCTGCCTCGCGCAGGATGCTGTCGCGCGAGCGTTGGGCGCGCTCGCGATATTCTTTGGCCAGGCGCTCGGCGCGGGCCAGGATGGCGTTCTCGAGCTGATCTGCTTGGGTCGTCACGTCGAGTCCTAGATGGCGGTCGGTTGTCTATCGTTCAGTTGCTGACGTTCGGTTTCATGGCGCTTGGGCGCAGGGCGCTTTGGCACAGGGCACTTGGGCTCAGGGCATTCGGGCGCAGGGCATTTGGATGCGCGGCGGTCGCTAGCATGGTCCGCGGCAGCATGAGACTAAAGGCCGGCGCCGAACATGCTGGCGAGCCGATCGGCGACCTCGCTGCCGAGCTTCGGCGGCGCGGCCAACGGCGGCACGGCGACGACGACGATGCGGCCGCCTTCGCGACGGACACGCTTGAGGTGTTCGACATCCATCTGCATCACCTCTTCATCGACGATCACAAAGGCCTGATCGCGTGCCGCGAGCAGCTCGCGAAAAACCCGATCGACATCGGCTGGAGCCGGATTCGGATGCGTCTCGAAGCCGATCACGCTGAAGCCCTCGGCGAGGCTATCCTCGCCGAGGAATAGCATCCGCGTCGGCGGGGCTTGCGCGCTGGACGCTGCGCTGGTGGCTGCGCTGGAGGCCAAGGTAGAAGCCGCCGGGCTGTCGCTGGGTCTGTGCTCGCTCATCAGGGCTCAGGGCTTTGCAGCGGTTCGGTGCAGCGGCTCAAATGCGATTCAACAGCAGGATCGAGATGACCAGACCGTAGATCGCGATACCCTCGGCCAGACCCAAATAGATCAGCGTGCGGCCAAGGTTCTCTGGTTTTTCGGTGATTGCGGCGAGTGAGGCGGCGCCAATGGGGCCAACAGCGATGCCCGCCGCGATGGTCGAAAAGGCGGTTGGGATGCCTGCACCGAGGATGGCCAAACCCATGCCGACCGACATCTCCCGCAGGGTCTCGTTGACCACGACCTCTGTCGTCGACTCAGCAAAGGCCTCGCTGATACCGAAGCTCAATAGCGCGATCTGGGCGCCGACGAAGACCACGAGTTGGACCCCCATGGCTGGGGTGGCCCAGGTTGGTAGACGCAGCAATGGTTTTGCTGGGCGCAGTTCGAGCGCAAGGCCGGTCAGGATGAGACCGATGATGGCGAAGGACATCAGGGCAACGAGCCAATACATGGGGGACTCCGTGGATGCTGAATGGGGATGAGATGGCAGGACAGGGTTCAAACTGGGTTGATGTCAGGCGCGCGCGTCGGTGCCTCTGGTCAACGCTCACTGAGTGGTTGTGCTCGCGGTTGAGGTTTGTGCCGTGCGCAGGCGCAGTGGCGTGAACTCATGGCCGTCGCCAGAGAAGTAGCGCGAGAAGCCCTCGTAGTACTGCAAGCGCATGACCTGGATGGCGACGATCGCACCCTCGAGCACCAGCACGAACAGATTGCCGAGGATCACGGTGATCAGATGGCCGGTGGCACCCATCATCGCGGCGAGGGTCAGCACAGCGATCGAGAGCGCAGCGTGATTGAGGCTGAAGGCCGCGACGCGCAGGAACGAAAGGGTATTAGAGATATAGCCGATCACAGTTTCGAGGGTTTCAATGAACACCACGAGGATCTTCTCGCCGATCGGCGCCTTCATGTGCGACCAGGCGTAGCCGGCGAGGACCAGTAAGCTGCCGATCACCAGCGCCAAGGGGAGGGTTCCAAAACGGCTGCTGGTGGCGATGCCAACGGCGCCCCAGATCAGCGCCAGATAAAAGATCAGATTGACCAGGCCATGATGGCCGAACACCGCAGCGGCAAGATCCTTGACCGCCATCCGGTTGTAGATCGCCAGTCCGCAGGCGATGGCGATGAACAGCACCCCGTAGCCGAGGGCGATCTGCAGCATCAGGATCGGATGGTGGATCGGACTCATCCAGAGCGCGGGCAGGATCTCCTCGTAGCCAAAGAGGCTGCCATAGAGGACGCCAAAGAACATCGATGAGAGGCCAGCCATGATGCCGAAGCGATAGAAGCGTCCGAGCTTGGCGCGGAACGCCCAGGCAACGCCGGCGATGACGGCACCTTGGCCGATATCGCCGAACATCGAGCCGAACATTAGCAGGAAGGTCACCGCGAACAGCGGCGTTGGGTCGACCTCCCCGTATTGCGGGATGCCATACTGCTTCACCAGCATCGAGAAGGGCGCGAGAAAGCGATTGTTGGTCGCCACCGTCGGCACTAGGGGGCGCTCGGCCGGCCTGGGATCACGGCTCTCGAGCTCAAAGGGGAGGGCCAGGCTGGCGCGCAGGCGCGCCTCTAGTTTGTTGAGCTTGCGTGCGGGCACCCAACCGCAGACGACGGCGAGATGTCCGGCACTGCGGATTGATGGATCGAGGGTGACGAACGGGGCGGCCATCTGTAGGGCCTGCCGCGCTGAGCGGAAAAACCCGCGATGCCGCTGCTCCCAGGCATCCACCTCGGTACTCAGGGCGCTGCGCTCGGCTTGCAACTGTTCGCGCTTGGTTTCAAGCTCATCCCGCTTTTGCTCGGGACTGGCATCCTCGAGTCCCGCTGGGATCGGCAAGGGTTGAAAACTGGCGGAACTGAGCACGGAGGCCAACTGACTCTCTTGCTCACCACGCGGTCCGACGATCACCACATGGGTGCTTTGGTCGCGCTCCAGATAGGTGAAGAGCAGATGGTCGGCGAGGGTCACCGCACCCTGCAAGCGGCTGACGTTCTCACGTGGGACGACGCCGACATAGAAGTCGAGGAAGCGAGTCTTATTGCGCAGCGCGCCCAGGTCGATCTTGAGGTTACTGAAGTTCTCCAGCGCGGCCTGTTGCTCGCGCAGAAAGCGATCTTGCTCATCGATGCGCCGAAATCCCTCCTCGAAGCGCGAGGCCTCGGCCCAACGCTCGGTCAGCTGTTCGTTGATCCTGCGCAGCTCGTCCGGCTCGATCACCCGCACATCATCGAGATCGGGTGCTGCATCGACGGCGACCACCTTGGCGATCTTCTCGAGCCGGCCATGGGCCTGCTGATAGATCTCGCGGTAGTCACGTCCGGGGATGCCGCTCAGCAGTTGCTCCTGGGGTGGGCGGGTGTCTGGGTGGAAGCTCTCGGTCTCGGCCAAGGTCAGCGAGGCTTGCGGGAGATCGTCGGTGATGACTAAGAGCCGGACATGCTTCATCGGCAACGGGCGCAGTCTGATCTCACGCCAACTGTCCGGTGACCGCAACGCTCGCCAGACCTGGCCGATCAGGGTGGCGGCTTGACGCAAGGCAGGGCCAGCCTTAGCGGCGATGGCCCGGATTTGAGGCTCAACCTTGGCGGCGATGGCTCGGAGCTGCGGCTCAACCTTGGCAGCAATGGCTCGGATCTGCGGTTCAGCCTTGGCAGTAATGGCCCGGATCTGCGGCTTGGCCTCTGCCAGCAGCTTCGCCCAAAACCCACGCAGCAGAGCCCATAGCGACAGCAGGTGTTGCTGGATGGCTGACAGGCGCTGTTGTGTGTTGGCTGACATATGGGCTCAATGGTGATCGGCTTTGCGAGGCGGGGCGAGCGTGATCAGTGATCAGGCAGCGGACGGCAAGGGCAACGCACAATCCGGTGGATGCGCCTCGACGGCGATTTCCACGAGGTCGCGCGGTAGGCCAAGCAGTTGCCCTTGCACCAAGGCGAACAGCATGAGCACGCCATGCTCGCGCAAAATTAAATAGGCGAGGCTGCGGGCGACACCGGAGTGGCCTCGCGAGAGCAGGCGCCGGGCCTCTTGGGTGACATAGCCGCCAAGGCGTTGCTGGACCTCGATGAGGCTCTGACTGCCGGCAAGCGCGCTGTTCAAGGGCTCCGGTAGCGCGGCGACAATCTCCTCGAGGCTGTCGAGGTTAACCAGCGTCAGCAGTCGGTCGCGATGCAGCAGGCTCACCGAGGGCACCAGCTGGTAGAAGGTCTCACTCGGCGAGAGCGCATACGAGAAGCGAAAGCGTAACAACCACATCAGCGCAACACGATCGAGCACCGCGCCGAGCAGTTGTTTCAGCTCGGGCTGGCTGCTGTCGTGCACCTGCTGCAGCCGACGCGCCATTTCGGTGTAGTAGCGTTGATCGATGGCGGCTTCGAGGGCGAAGGGATCGCGTTTCTGCTCGAAGACCTCGCGTCCCTGTTTCGCGATCAGGCTGTAGGGGCCTTGCTCTAGCTTACGCAGTAGCTCCAGCACACCTTCAGCTTGGAACAGGTCCTGTTGAGGCAGGCGCACATGCTCTGGCAATTCGTAGAGGTTGGCGCGGATCTCGGCTTGGTTTAAGTCGTAGAGCTTGCCGCGCAGTAGGGTCTTGAGGTTGAAGAGGGCGTACTTACGGCCCCATGCCAACACTAAACCGGCCTCCGCTGCCGCCATTGGGCGGATCAGGATGCGCAGTTCGTTCAGAAGGGTATTGATCAGCGCCTGCTTGACGCTCCGGCTCTTGGCGCGGCGATCGGGCGATGCGTCTAGCAAGCCATCAAGCCCGAACCGCTGGGCAAGCTCTGGCAGTGAGAGTCCGCACAGGACCGTCACCTCATCAGGATCGATCAGGTGTTCGGCCATCGCCGAGACACGGGTGTTGAGGTAAGGCTCGCGCATACGGCTACTGCGATCAGGAGCGCTTAACGTCGCGTATCGAGGAGGAGGGCGAAGGCGGCATCGAGGGCCTCCTGTTCGCGCGCCTCCGCGGATTCACGAAGATGCACATGGCGTTCTTCGTAACGGCGTTTGAGCTCGGCGACGGTCTGCTCTGCGCGCTCCTCAGCCTTGTTGATGAAGCCTCGGTGCAAGTCCGGGATACGCGCGGTGAAGCGCTCATCTTCCGCGCGGGCATCACGCAAGGCGGCTTGGATGATGCGCTCTTGCTCTTGCTCGGCCTGTTGAGCGAGGCTTTCAGCCTTCATCTCGGCATCAAGGAGGCGTTTCAGCGTATCGTCCATCAGTGCCTGAGGATCTCGTCAGTGGGTGGGCGCGGGGTTCGTCCGCGTTGGCGGGGTGCAGGGTAACCCATTCTGGCGGGTTGCTGCCCATGCTTCGCAACGCCTGTTGCCTTGCTAATATTCACATGCTGAGCGCCAACTGCCAAGCCTGACCGATTCATCGCCTCTTACCGGGCCATGCGATTGATCAACGAGATCGTCCAACGAGATTGCCGATGCCAAACAGTCCCACCAACAGTCCCGCCGTTATTGAGACCCCGCCGCAACTGCCGTCGCGACCTAGCCTTGGCTCCCGTCTCCTAGGCGCCTTTTTACTGTTCTGGAGCTTGGGCTTCGTCTCCTGCCAGTCTTTGTTTTTTCTGTGACGATAATCTTTACTGTAACGATCTTCATCTGCAATCATGCGTGACGTGCAACAAGACCAGCAAGACCTGCAAGCACAGCTCAATCGGCTTGGCGTGACCGGTCCTGCTGCGCAGTGGTTGATGGCGAAACGCCAGGCCATGGCGTCAACGACAGCGGACCCCGCCGTTGCTTCAGTGTCCCATGCGGCAGTAAGGCGTCCGCGCCCCGTGCGTGCTTGGCTGCTCTGGCTGTTCTCATCACCGCTGATACTCGCCACCTTGAGTGCGCTAGTCGCCGGGCGTCTCGACGGCTTCATCGCCGACGCTGCGGCCTGGGGCTTGGTGGCCTTGGCCGCCTTGCTGACAAGGCGGGCGTCGCTCCAGCCTGCTGCTGAGGCCGAACAGCGGCGTTTCAGCCAACTTGGGCAGCGCTGGCAGTTTCCACTGCGCAATCAGGCAGCGGTCTCTTTGGCAGCCGGTACCTGCATTGCTGCGGTCTATGGCGTTGGCCATCCGCTCGGGGTCGGCTTGGGCTTCGCCGCGGTCGCCGTGCTGGCCTACCACCTGATCTACCGGCTAGAGCCGTTGCGAGTGGGTAGGCCGCTGACGGCCCAGGACAAGGAATCGCGGGCAGTGATCGAGGCGCTGGCCGAGGCCGAGGATCGACTCATCACCATCGAGCGCGCCGCTGCCGCGATCGGCAATCGCGAGCTGAGCCAGCGGCTGGCGCGCATCGCCGAGCTGGGGCGGGGCATCCTGGCGCAGATTGCCGAGCGTCCCTCCGATCTACGCCGCGCTCGGCGTTTCTTGACGGTTTTTCTGGAAGGCGCCGAGCAGGTATCCGACGGCTATGCGCGCACCCATCGGCATGCCGATTCGGCCGAGCTCGAGCAAAGCTTTCGCACCGTGCTGATCACCATCGAAGAGCAGTTCCAACGCCAACGCGAGCGCTTACGCGAGGCCGATGTGCTCGACCTCGATGTGCAGATCGAGGTGTTGAAGAAGCAGCTCGATCAAGAAGGCATTGGCTAGTGTTTCCATGCCCCTGGCGGTTCGAGGTGCGCTTGGCTGGGCCTATTCGACGAGGCCGATCACGCAGTCGATCGCGGCTTGATTGTTGCCCGAGGGGTAGAAGCTATTGATGTCGCTGGCATAGGTCTCGGCATCGATGGTGCCGGCGCCGAGCTTTGCCGTTTCATCCATAAAGGTGGTGTCATCGCTGCTCATATCGAGCAGATAGCCGATCGGCTGTGAGCCGACGCTGAGCTTGCCACAGCGCGCATCCACCTGGTTTAGAAAGGCATTCGAGGCCGGGCCTTCGGGAGCAACGAGGCTACCGCTGCATCCACCGAGCAGCAGCGCGGCGCTCGCGAGTGTGGCGAAGGTGACTACATGCGGCATCATGGCATCCTGAGTGTTGCGGGTTGAGGATTGCGGGTAACTAAGGTGGCTCAGTGTCTGATCGCGGCTTGGAGGCGTCAAGAGATCATTCTGGCGCGTGTGAACCTACAGACTGTTGAGGCCGAACTCGAGTCGTCCGAGCGATGTCGGGCGTTTAGAATCACCGGCTCGGTCGCCTTTTGCTCCGCTAGTCTGAGGATGACCGCGATACCCGAGGCCCCAGCCCCCATTCGATGCAGGAGTACCAAAAGATGAGCGATAACCCCCAAGCCCCCGCCGCAGCCGAGCCGCTTGCAATGGCGAAGGCGAAGGCGCCAGCACCGACGGCGAATCAAGCGATCGTCGGGCTCGCTGAAGCGCCACCCGCCGAGCAGACGCAGATCAAGGCCCTGCTGGCCGAGCTCGACCTCACCGACAGTAGCGCCATCATGCACTTCGGCGCCAAGGCGCAGCAGCAGCTCACCACTGTGTCGGATCAGATGCTCGAGGGCGTGCGGAGTAAGGACACCGGCGGCGCCGGGCAGACCCTCAGCGAGATGGTTGGGACTCTGCGCGGCTTCGACGTCGATGCGCTTGATCCCAACGCCAAGCCGGGCTTTTTCAAGCGGTTGTTCGGCGCCGGCAAGCCGATCATGCGCTTCCTGCAGGAATACGAGGCGGTACGCGATCATATCGATCGCATCACCATCGATCTCGAGCGCCACAAGACCCGCTTGCTGACCGATGTGACCTCGCTGGATCGGCTCTATGACGCCAACCTCGACTATTTCCGCGAGCTCGAGCACTACATCGCGGCCGGCGATGCCAAGCTCGCTGAGCTCGACCAGGAGACGATTCCGGCGCTGGCGGCCAAGGTCGAGCAGGCCGAAGACATGGTACAGGCGCAGAACCTGCGCGATTTGCGCAGCGCGCGCGATGACCTCGAACGGCGTGTGCACGACCTGCGCCTGACGCGCCAGGTGGCGATGCAGGCCTTGCCGAGCATTCGATTAGTGCAAGAGAACGACAAGGGTCTGATCAACAAGATCAACTCGACCCTGGTCAACACGGTACCGCTGTGGCGCCAGCAGCTAGCGCAAGCGGTGACCATCTACCGCTCCGGCCGTGCCGCGGAGACAGTCAAAGCCGCGACCGATCTGACCAACGATCTGCTCAAGGCCAATGCGACTAACCTCAAGACCGCCAATGCCGAGGCGCGGCGTCAGATCGAGCGCGGGGTGTTCGACATCGAGACCGTCAAAGAGGCCAATCGCGCCCTGATCGAGACCATCGAAGAGAGCCTGCAGATCGCCGACGAGGGTAAACGTGCCCGAGCCGCCGCCGGTGTCGAGCTGCAGCAGATGGAGACTGAGCTGCGCAAGACGTTGGCGGCTGCGAGCGCGCCGCCTCCGCGCGGTGCCTGATCAAGGGAGCGCTTGCATCCTTTATGCGAAACCGAACAGCTCATCGACCGAACGGTAATCCATCGCTTGCACGCCGTCTTCAAAACGCCAGGGTTTGCCGCGATAGATGACAGCTTGGCGATGCAAGGGGTGGAGTGTTGCAGAAAAACGCTGCAGGCTGGCCTTGAAGACGGTGTGCCAGGTCTCTGCCGCCTTGATTTCAACGCCCGTCATCTCGCCGCCGCTCTTGTGCAGCAGATCGATCTCATTGCCGTGGCTGTCGCGAAAAAAATAGAGATTGGCAGTTCGGCCCCGGTGAAAACGCGCCTTGAGTGCTTCGACGACGACCAGATTCTCAAACAGGCTCCCCAGTAGGGGGTCGCGCGCGATCTGCTCCGGTTTTTCGATATCCAGCAGATAGACCAGCAGGCCAGGCTCGATGAAATAGTACTTGGGGGACTTGATGACGCGCTTGCCGAAGTTCTCGAAATAGGGCGAGAGTTTGAAGATGACAAAGGAGGCTTCCAGAATCGATAGCCAGTCCTTGATGGTTTTGCCGTCGACGCCGACATCATTGGCCAGCGACTGATGATTCATGATCTGGCCGACACGCCCCGCTAGCAATTTGATGAATTTCTCAAACAGGCCGGCATCCTTGAGCTTGATCAACTGCCGCACATCGCGTTCGACATAGGTTTGATAGTAGTTGGCGTAAGCGGTGCGCGGCCGCTGCGACTGGTCATGAATGCGCGGCAGAAAGCCGTTGAAGGCATAGTGCTCGAAGCTGTCGAACCTGATGCCACCGCCGGACAATTCGGCAATCGACAGCGGCAACAGATGCAACAGACCGGTGCGACCGGCCAGCGACTGGCTGATGGCCGCGCGCAGTTCCAATTGATGTGAGCCGGTCAAGACAAAGCGACCCGTGCGGTTGTCGGCATCCACGATGCTCTGCAGGTAGCTCAACAGGTGCGGGGCGCGCTGAATCTCATCGAAAATGACAGGATCAGGATACGCCTTGAGGAAGGCACGGGGATCTTCCGCCGCGAGTTGCCGATTGTCCGGATCTTCCAGACTGATGTAGTCGTAGTCCGGCAGCGCCAGGCGCACCAGTGTGGTCTTGCCCGCCTGTCGTGGTCCAAGCACAGTGACGATCGGATATTCGTTGAGCTGAGCGAGCAGCTCGTCTTGCAGGAGTCGTGGGATCATGCGCCCCATCATAGTTTGTGCAATATCGGAGTTCAACTCCAATATTGCACAATCCAGCGCCTGCTCCATGTGGCGCTCGAACGCCTGATACTGCTAGAAGTGGAAATGACCGCCGAGATCCCAGGTGAACCCCTGATCGTCGACCGATGCCATGCATTGGCTTGGTAATCTGCATGCGGGTGGTGTAGGAGTAGAGAAAGATGAGCCGAAGGCCATTGAATCGATCAAAACGGCCGCGGCGCATGGCCACCTGATTGCAAGACGGCAGGTGGAAGCACTGGGGCTTTAGCGAATGATGTCAGGCCGCCAAGCCACGCGCGCGCAGCGTTTTGATCTGATCCCGCAGCGCGGCCGCCTTCTCGAACTCCAGATCCTTCGCGGCCTTGTACATCGCCTTCTCCAGGCTCTTGACCTTCTTCGCCATCTGCACCGGGCTCAGGTCTGCGTACTCGGCCATCTCGTCGGCGACCTTGGCGAAGTCGCGCGGCTTCATCGGCGCGCCGGGCACATGCGCCTCCATGATATCGGCGACCGCCTTCTTGATCGTCTGCGGGGTGATGCCGTGTGCCGCGTTGTGGGCGATCTGCTTGGCGCGACGGCGGTCGGTCTCGTCGATCGCGCGGCGCATCGAGCCGGTGATCTGGTCGGCGTAGAGGATCGCCTTGCCGTTGGCGTTGCGCGCGGCGCGGCCGATGGTCTGGATCAGCGAGCCCTCGGAGCGCAGAAAGCCCTCCTTGTCGGCATCCAGGATGGCGACCAGTGAGACCTCGGGCATGTCCAGCCCCTCGCGCAGCAGGTTGATGCCGACCAGCACGTCGAACTCGCCGAGCCGCAAATCCCGGATGATCTCGACCCGCTCGACGGTGTCGATGTCCGAGTGCAGATAGCGCACGCGGATGCCGTGCTCGCCCAGATAATCGGTTAGATCCTCGGCCATGCGCTTGGTCAGGGTGGTCGCCAGCACACGCTCATGATGGGCCGTGCGCAGTCCGATCTCGGAGAGCAGATCGTCGACCTGGGTGCGTGCCGGGCGCACCTCGACCTCGGGGTCGATCAGGCCGGTCGGACGCACCACCTGCTCGATGACCGCGCCGGAGTGGTCGAGCTCGTATTGACGCGGGGTCGCCGAGACAAAAATGGCCTGCGGCCGGCGCGCCTCGAACTCCTCGAAGCGCAGCGGTCGATTATCCAGCGCCGAGGGCAGCCGGAAGCCGTAGTCGACCAGGTTCTCCTTGCGCGAGCGGTCGCCGCGGTACATGCCGCCGAGCTGCGGCACCGTCACATGGCTCTCGTCGATGACGATGAGGGCGTCTTTGGGCAGATAGTCGAATAGCGTCGGTGGCGGCTCGCCGGGACCGCGACCGGAGAGATAGCGGCTGTAGTTCTCGATCCCCGAGCAATAGCCGACCTCGACCATCATCTCCAGGTCAAAGATGGTGCGCTGCTCCAGGCGCTGCGCTTCGACCAGTTTGTGATTGTCACGCAGCCAGTGTAGACGCTCCTTGAGCTCGACCTTGATCTGCTCGACGGCGTTGAGGATGACCTCGCGCGGGGTCGCGTAATGGGTCTTCGGGAATACCGTGTAGCGCGGCACCTTGCGCTTGGTCTCGCCGGTGAGCGGGTCGAACAGCGCCAGCGCCTCGATCTCGTCGTCGAACAGCTCGACGCGGATCGCCTCATCGTCCGACTCGGCTGGGTAGATGTCGATCACATCGCCGCGCACCCGATAGCAGCCGCGCGAGAGCTCGATCTCGTTGCGCCGGTACTGCAGCGCGGATAGTCGGCGCAGGATCGCGCGCTGATCGATCAAATCGCCGCGCGACAGGTGCAGCACCATCTTCAGGTAGGCCTCGGGGTCGCCGAGGCCATAGATACTGGAGACGGTGGCGACCAGGATGACGTCGGGGCGTTCGAGCAGGGCCTTGGTCGCCGACAGGCGCATCTGCTCGATGTGCTCGTTGATCGAGGCGTCCTTCTCGATGTAGGTATCAGAGGCCGGCACGTAGGCCTCGGGCTGGTAGTAGTCGTAGTAGGAGACGAAGTACTCAACCGCGTTGTGCGGGAAGAACTCGCGCATCTCGCCATAGAGTTGAGCGGCGAGGGTCTTGTTCGGCGCCAGGATCAGCGTCGGGCGTTGCACCCGGTCGATGACGTTGGCGATGCTGAAGGTCTTGCCGGAGCCGGTGACGCCAAGCAGGGTCATGCCGGCCTCGCCGTCGTTGAGCCCCTCGACCAACCGGCGGATGGCCTCGGGCTGATCGCCGGCGGGCTGAAAGGGGGAGACGAGCTCAAAAGCGCGGGTCATAAGCGGCGGGTCCAAGGACAAATGGAGATCAACAGGATGAGAGGAGATCAGATCGCGACCTGCGTCGGCATCGCGCGGGTTGATGCGATTCGCTATGATCGGGATGCTGCTGCTGGATGCCAATAAGATCCGCCTGCGAGACCGACTTGCAGCGCCTGGCCCCGCCCCAAGGCGCTGTCTTTGACATCATTCCTTGCGCTATCCGGAACCGACAACCGATGACCATCAAGCTCTCCAACCGCGTTCAATCCGTCAAGCCATCGGCCACGCTGGCCATCACCGCGCGCGCGAAGGAACTGCGTGCAGCAGGTAAAGATGTGATCGGCCTCGGCGCGGGCGAGCCGGATTTCGATACGCCCGATCACATCAAGCAAGCGGCCATTGAGGCCATCCATGCCGGCTTCACCAAGTACACCGCGGTTGATGGTACGCCTGAGCTCAAGCGCGCGATCATCGCCAAGTTCAACCGCGACAACGGTATCGACTACGCACCCGAGCAGATCCTGGTCTCCTGCGGCGGCAAGCAGAGCTTCTATAACCTGGCTCAGGCAGTGCTTGACCCAGGCGACGAGGTCGTGATCCCTACGCCGTACTGGGTGTCTTATCCCGATATGGTGCTGCTTGCTGGAGCTGCACCAGTGCTGGTCCACGCCGGTGCCGAGCAGCGATTCAAGATCACGCCGAATCAGCTGCGCGGCGCGATGAACGAGATGACGCGCTTGGTGGTCATCAACAGTCCATCAAACCCAACCGGCATGGCTTACACGTCCGATGAGCTGAGGGCACTGGGCGAGGTGCTGCGAGACTTCCCGCGCGCACTGATCGCCACCGACGATATGTATGAGCATATCCTTTGGCCCGAGCGCGCGCCCTTCGTCAATATCGTCAACGTCTGCCCGGATCTGTTGCCACGCACCCTAGTGCTCAATGGCGTCTCCAAGGCCTATTCGATGACCGGCTGGCGCATCGGCTACGCCGGCGGTCCCGAGCCGGTCATCAAGGCGATGAAGAAGATCCAGTCACAGAGCACCTCGAACCCGACCTCAATCTCCCAGGTCGCGGCGCAAGCTGCCCTCGAGGGACCACAGGACTGTATCGTCGAGATGCTCACCGCGTTCAAAGCACGCCACGACCTCGTCGTCGAGCAGCTCAATACCCTGCCTGGCGTCGAGTGCCTGCCCGCCGACGGCACATTCTATGTCTTCCCAAAGGTGCAGGGATTGATCGAAACGCTCGACGGTGTGCGCGATGACCTAGAGCTTGCCGAATATCTGATCGAGCAGGCCGGTGTCGCCCTGGTCCCAGGCTCCGCATTCGGTTCGCCCGGCTACGTGCGGATCTCCATTGCCACCAGCCAGCAGAATCTCGAGCAAGCATTGGAGCGCATTGCTCGAGTGGCAAACAAGAGCGCCTAACCCCCTCGAGACTAGGCCATGACTGAGCACAGCGAAGCCTGATCCTATGAATACCTGCGAGCGATCCGCGTCACCATGAAATGCATCCGCTCGGTGACTTTATGGTGAATCGACGCAAGCAACCTGGAGCCTGATTTGTCAACATCAAGGCGAGCCAGAGCAAGGGCAGGCGAAGACCACGAGGTGGTCGGCCTCGAGGCGAATACCGATGCGCTCACCGACCGCATGCCGATGATGGCTTGGCACCAGGCAGAGCACCTCTGATCCACTGTCGAGCTGGAGCGTGTAGAGGAACTCGGCGCCTCTGAAGGCGCGCTCGACAATGGTGGCCCGGCGCGGACTGGACTCGTCGTACAGGATGTCATCCGGGCGGATCAGCACCTCCGCCGCGATGCCGGGCTCAAGTCCATGCGGCTGTGGGCTGCTGATCCGGCCGAGCTCGGTCCGAACCTGGAGGCTATCCAGTACGCTTGCCGGCAGGAGCACGCCTTGGCCGATGAAGTCGGCGACGAAGCGGTTCGCCGGCTCATGATAGAGCCCGAAACCCGTCCCCCATTGATGCACGGTCCCCTCATTCAGTACCCCGATCATGTCCGCCATCGCGAACGCCTCGAGCTGATCGTGGGTCACGAGAATGGCGGTGACCTCTTCGCGTTTCAGCAACGCGCGCACCTCGCGCGCCAGTTGCTCGCGCAGCTCGGCATCCATGCTGGAGAAGGGCTCATCGAGTAACAGGATGTCTGGGCGCGGGGCCATGGCTCTTGCGAGGGCCACACGCTGCTGCATGCCACCTGAGAGCTCGTGGGGGAACAGCTCCGCGGCCTGACTCAGCCCGACCAGCTCCAGCAACTCGCCGACGCGCTCCTGGCGTTGTTGGCTGCTCATTGCATGCAGGCCAGAGCGTAGGCCAAAGCCGACGTTGCGCGCGACCGTCAGATGCGGGAACAGGGCGAAATCTTGAAACACCATGCCGATGTGCCGACGCTCGGGCGGCAGCACCCAGCCCGGCTTGGCAACGGGCTGGCCGCGGATCAGGATCTCGCCCTGGCTCACCGGCTCGAAACCGGCGATGGCGCGCAGCAAGGTGGTCTTGCCGCAGCCGCTGGGGCCGAGCAGGCAACCGATGGTGCCAGTCTCGAGCATGAAGCTCACCTGATTCACGACGGTGGTGTCGCCGTATGCGACATCGACCTCGCGCACCTCTAAGCGAACCGTCGGCCTTGGCTGCAGGCTCTCTGTCATGTCTGTTTGTTGTCGGTGCCTGTGTGCGGTCGGTCTGCTCAAGTCGGTCTGCTCAAACACTGGCGCGCGAGCGGGTGATTGAACGGCTCAGGATGATCACCGGGATGAGACCGGCGGCGACGATGGTCAGTGCCGCTGGCCCGGAATCAGCCAGGCGCTCGTCAGAGGCCAGCTCATAGGCACGCACCGCGAGGGTGTTGAAATTGAACGGGCGCAGGATCAGCGTGGCTGGGAGTTCTTTCAGTACATCGACGAAGACCAGCAGCAGCGCCGTCAGCAGGCTGCCTTGCAGCATCGGCATGTGGATGCGGCGCAGTACCTGAGCTGGCCGCAGCCCCATCGAGCGCCCGGCCTCGTCCATCGAAGGGCGGATCTTACCCAATCCAGACTCGACCGTGTGGAGTGAGACGGCTAGGAAGCGTACCAGATAGGCAAAGATCAGCGCAGCCAATGAGCCGCTGAGCAGCAAGCCAGTCGAGAGGCCGAAGGTCGCGCGCATCCAGCTATCGAGGCTGTTGTCGATCCAGGCGAAGGGGATCATGACGCCGACCGCGATGACGGTTCCAGGGACGGCATAGCCCATGCCGGCGGTGCGCACCGCGGCCTGGACCCAGCGCGTCGGCAGCAGTCGACGCCCGTAGCCGAGCAACAGCGCGAGCGCGAGCGCGAGTACTGCAGCGCCTGCGGCAAGACCAAGGCTATTGAGGGCAAGCCGGGTGAATTCCGCATCCAGGCGTTGGTCAGCGACAGTCATGGACCAGACCGTCAGTTGACCGGCAGGCAGCAGAAAACCGAGGCTCAGCGGCGCCAGGCAAAAGGCGAAAGCGGCCAGTGCGCGCCAGCCGGTCAGCTTCAGTCGCCGGATCGATTGTCGGCGCTGGCCGGTGTCGTGGTAGCGCGCCTGACCCCTTGAGGTCTGCTCGAGCAGGATGAGCGCGAACACGACACCGAGCAGCAGCGCTGAAAGCTGAGCGGCCGCGGCCGGATTGCCAAGCCCGAACCAGGTTCTAAAGATACCGGTGGTGAAGGTCGAGACACCGAAGTATTCAACGGTGCCATAGTCCGCGAGTGTCTCCATCAATGCCAGTGAGAGACCAGCGACGATGGCCGGTCGGGCAAGCGGCAGCGCAACCGTGAAAAAGGTACGCCAGGGGCCGTTGCCGAGGGTTCGGCTGACGTCGAGCACGCATAGGGACTGACTCAGGAACGCCGCTCGCGACAGCAAATAGACATAGGGATAGAGCACCAGCGACAGCATCACCGCGGCGCCGGGCAGCGAGCGGATCTGCGGAAACCAATACTCACCCCAGCCCCAGCCGCTGAGGTCGCGGATCAGGGTCTGCACCGGGCCGGCGAAGTCGAGCATGCCGGTATAGGTATAGGCGATGATGTAGGCCGGCATCGCCATCGGCAGCAGTAGCGCCCATTCGAAGATCCCGCGACCTGGGAACCGGCACATGCTTGTCAGCCAGGCGGTGCCAACGCCACCAATCACGGTGCCGATCGAAACGCCGAGCATGAGCAACAACGAATTCGAGACGTAGTCGACCAAGACGGTGTCGACCAAGTGCCTCCAGACCTCGCCAGCGGGCACGAAAACGAAGCCGATCACCACCAGGATCGGTAAGGCCAACAGGGCGGCCACCAGGACCACCAAGCCAGGCCAAGCGCGGAGCCGAGCAGGGGTCATGAGGGCGAGGCGCCCGGAGAGGGCAGGCGAAGAAGCGGTCATGGAGGCGGTGCGAAAGCCTGTGGTTATTTCCAGCCGGCGCGGTCCATCAGCATCAGGGCGGCGCCGTTCAGCTCGCCGAGCTCGATCAGATCGAGATCGTCGGCCTCAAAGCGGCCCCATTCAGCCAGTACGGGGCTGATTTCAACCCCTTCGCGGACCGGATATTCGCCGTTGACCTCTGCGTACCAAGCCTGGGATTCAGGGCTGACAAGGAATTCGATCAGCTTGACCGCGGCTTCCTTGTTCTTGGCCGCGGCGGTGATGGCGGCGCCGCTCACGTTGACATGGGTGCCGCGGCCGTCACCGGCGCCAGGCTGGTTCGGCCAGAACACCGCGACCTGTTCGGCAGGTGCTTTCTCGCCTGGGTCGTCAGAGCTGAGCATTCCAGCCAGATAATAGGTGTTTGCGATTGCGATATCGCATTGACCCGCAGCAGCAGCCTTGATTTGGTCGCGATCTCCGCCCTTGGGTGGACGCGCCATATTGGCGACAATGGCCTCAGCCCAGGCTTGGGCCGCCTCGGTGCCGTCGGCAGCGATGATCGAGGCGACCAGCGACTGATTATAGACATTGCTCGATGAGCGGATGCAGATACGGCCCTTCCATTGGGGGTCGGCAAGCGCTTCGTAGGTCGAGAGCTCGGACGGGTCGACCTTGCCCTTGACGTACAGGATCGGGCGCGCGCGCAGCGAGAGTCCGACCCAATGGCCGTTGGGGTCGCGGTAGGTCGAGGCCACCGCGTTCTCGACAACCTCCGAGCTAAAGGGCTGCGTGAGCTGGTCTGCCTTGGCGCGGTGCAGATTGCCGGCGTCGACCGTCAGCAGGAGATCAGCGGGGCTATTGGCACCTTCGGTCTTGAGGCGTTGCAGCAGGGCATCGGCCTTGCCGGTGACCAGGTTGACTTGAATGCCAGTCTCCTCGGTAAAGCGATCGAGCAGCGGCTTGATCAAGGCCTCTTTGCGCGCCGAGTAGAGGTTGACCTCTTCGTCAGCTGCGGCGAGCGTGGGCACTAGAGTGAGCGCCAAGGCGAGCATCAAGCAGACCGCAGCGAGCGGAGTGCGCAACGAGAAGAGGTACAGGCGAGGGTGGATCGGTATCATGGATCGTGAAGGCTCCAAGTAATCGGATGACGAGAGCGTGGCGCCTCAGCCCGAAGACCTGCGCGCCAGTGCCTAGTCTGTATGCAGCGAGCAAAAATAACAAGAGGGATGAGAATAGTTGCGATTGACAAAACAAATCAATGCGGTCTGATGCTTGAAACGACCGTCTTCTGCAATAATCTCTGCGCCCGAGCAGCCAGCTTTGCGCGGTCGGATTTCCTCAAAACGATGACAGAGGGTCTTGAAACCCTGCAGAGTCGTCGTACTATAACCTAGTAAACTACTCAGGTATCGGAGCGGACACCCATGAGTGCGATTCCAGCAGAGGCCGTCACGGCCGAGAGCAAGGCCGACAGTACCGGCCAGTACGATGATCTTGTGAACGCCGGCTATGAGCACGGCTTCATCACCGAGATCGAATCCGACACCCTGCCACCAGGCCTTGATGAGGATGTGGTGCGGGCTATCTCCGCGCGTAAGGGCGAGCCCGAGTGGATGACCGAATGGCGTCTCGCGGCCTATCGCAAATGGCTTGAGATGCCAACCCCAACCTGGGCCTCGGTCCATTATCCGCCGATCGATTACCAGGCGATCTCCTACTTTTCAGCTCCGAAGAAGAAGGACGGACCAAAAAGTCTTGACGAGGTCGATCCCATCCTGCTCGAGACCTACGAGAAGCTCGGCATCCCGATCGAAGAGCAAAAGGCCCTTGCTGGGGTGGCGGTCGATGCGGTGTTCGATAGTGTGTCGGTGGCCACCACCTTCCGCGAGAAACTACACGAAGCGGGCGTGATCTTCTGCTCGATCTCAGAGGCGGTGCAGGAATACCCGGAGCTGGTGCAAAAGTACCTGGGTACCGTGGTGCCGCCGACCGATAACTTCTACACCGGGCTGAATTCCGCTGTGTTCACTGATGGCACCTTCGTCTATGTGCCGAAGCACACCCGCTGCCCGATGGAGCTGAGCACCTACTTCCGGATCAATACGGCCAATACAGGGCAGTTCGAGCGCACCCTGATCGTCGCCGACGAAGGCAGCTATGTCAGCTACCTGGAAGGCTGCACCGCGCCGCAGCGCGACGAGAACCAGCTCCACGCCGCAGTGGTTGAGCTGATCGCCCTCGATGATGCCGAGATCAAGTATTCAACGGTACAGAACTGGTATCCGGGCGACGAGAACGGCAAGGGCGGCATCTACAACTTCGTCACCAAGCGTGGCGACTGCCGCGGCCATCGCTCGAAGATCAGCTGGACCCAGGTCGAGACCGGCTCAGCCATCACCTGGAAGTATCCGAGCTGCATCCTGCGCGGCGACGATTCGGTCGGCGAGTTTTACTCGGTGGCGGTGACCAAAGGCCGCCAGCAGGCGGACACCGGCACCAAGATGATCCACCTCGGCAAGAACACCCGCTCGAATATCGTCAGCAAGGGCATCAGCGCGCAGCACGGCCAGCAAGCCTACCGCGGACTTGTGCGTATCGCAGGGCGCGCCGAAGGTGCACGCAATCATACCCAATGCGATTCGCTGTTGATCGGGGACAAGTGCAGCGCGCACACCTTCCCCTACATCGAGGTGAAGAACCCGAGCGCGAAGATGGAGCACGAGGCAACCACCTCGAAGATCAGCGACGATCAGCTCTTCTATTGCCGCTCACGCGGGCTGTCGGAGGAAGACGCCGTTTCGATGATCGTCAACGGCTTCTGCAAAGAGGTCTTCAACGAGCTGCCGATGGAGTTCGCGGTCGAGGCGCAGAAGCTGCTCAGCATTAGCCTCGAAGGCGCCGTGGGTTGAGCCTAGGGGTTCCCGGTCGCGCAAGACCGGGCGAGCCGGGATCAGCGCCTCAATGCTCTGGCCCCGATCTGATCGAAGACATCTCTCAAGGGCGTGATGCGGTTTGAACAGCATTCGCCGCAGCGCCCCTCATGACTAGGAGTATCCGCATGCTGTCTGTGAAAGGCCTGAAGGCTAACGTCGGCGATAAAGAGATCTTGCGTGGTCTCGACCTCGAGGTCGGACCCGGTGAAATACACGCGATCATGGGGCCGAATGGCTCTGGCAAAAGCACCTTCGCCCATGTCCTTTCAGGGCGTGAGGGCTATGAGGTCACCGCCGGCAGCGCCGAGCTTGATGGAGCCAATCTGTTCGAGCTCGACGCCGAAGAGCGCGCACGCCTAGGCCTATTCCTCGCCTTTCAGTACCCGGTCGAACTGCCCGGGGTCAATAACATGTACTTCCTCAAGGCGGCGCTGAATGCGATCCGCAAGTCACGCGGCGAGGATGAATTCGACGCCGTCTCCTTCATGCGGCTGATGAAAGAGAAGTTGAAGGTGTTGCACCTGGATGACAGCCTGCTCAAACGTCCGGTCAACTTCGGCTTCTCCGGTGGCGAGAAGAAGCGTAACGAGATCTTTCAGATGGCCATGCTGGAGCCGAAGCTGGCGATCCTCGATGAGACCGACTCAGGACTCGACATCGACGCCCTGCGCATTGTTGCCGATGGCGTCAACGCACTGCGCAGCCCCGAGCGCTCGATGATCGTGGTGACCCACTATCAGCGCCTGCTCGATTACATCGAGCCCGACCATGTGCATGTACTGGCCAAGGGCCGCATCATCCGCTCGGGCGGCAAGGATCTGGCGCTGGAGCTCGAAGAGAAGGGCTACGGCTGGATCGTCGACGCGGAGGCAGCATGAGCGCAGTCACCCCAAGTAACCGACCCCAGATCGATGCCGCCGAGGCTTTTGCTGGTTGGCTCCAAGGGCTTAGCGAGGGTACCGCGGCCCCAGCCTCCAGCGCTGGATCGGTCCCGGCCTGGCTCACCGCTGAGCGCCAACAGGCCGCTGAGCGTGTACGCACCCAGCGCGTACCGACCGGCAAGTCCGAGGGCTGGCGGTATACCGGCCTGCGCTCGCTGATCGATCAAGGTTTCATCGATGTTGATGAACTGGTCACCGCGGTGACGCCAGGCGACCTCGATGAAGTGCTCGTGCCCGGGCTTGATGCGCATCGGGCAGTGTTGGTCAACGGCCGCTACTCCGAGGCGCTCTCCAGGCTCGGCGATCTGCCGCGCGGTGTACGCATCGGCAGCCTGCGTGGCATGCTGGCATCCGACCCCGACGCGGTACAGGGCATGCTGACGCGCATTGCCGGCGAGGGCAGTCATCTGTTCGCCACGCTGAACACCGCCGCGATGCAGGATGGGCTGGTGGTCCTGCTCGAGCGCGCCGCGTTGCTGGAGCGCCCGATCGAGATCATCCATCTCTCGGTGGGCATGGATGAGCCGCGGGTAGCGCAACCCCGGCATCTCATCAGTCTTGGCGATGGCGCCCAGGCACAGGTGATCGAACGCTATGTCAGCCTTGGCGACGCGCTCTATTGCACCAACTCGGTGCTCGAGGTCTCGGTTGGGCGTGATGCCCTGCTGCACCATTCGCGGGTGCAGCAAGAGAGCCCGAACGCCTTTCACATCACCGGCCTATATCTCAGCCAAGATGCTAATAGTCGCTATACGGGCGTCAACATCGGTCTCGGCAGTACCTGGGCGCGCACCGATCTGGTGGTCCGCTTCAGCGGCGAGCACGCCGAGTGCGATCTGCACGGGCTCTACCTAGCGGGTGATCAGCAGTTGATCGACTATCACATGGACGTCCGTCACGGCTTGCCGAACTGCAGCAGCCGCGAGCGCTTCAAGGGCATTCTCTACGGCAAGGGACGGGCGGTGTTCGACGGTCTGGTCTATGTCGCGCGCGACGCACAGAAGACCGATGCCGACATGTCCAACCGCAATCTGATTCTGTCGGCCAATGCTGAGGTGGATACCAAGCCGCAGCTCGAGATCTATGCCGACGACGTTAAGTGCAGCCATGGCACCACGGTGGGGCAGATCGAGCCCGAGATGCTGTTCTACCTTCGCTCGCGGGGTATCTCGGCGCCGCTTGCCCGGCGTATGCTCTGCCTCGGCTTTGCCGGTGAGATCATCGATGCGCTGGGCTCAGAGGCACTGCGTGACTACGTCACCGAGCAAGTTGGTGTACGGCTTGAGCAGGCGCCGCTGGATTAAATGCAGCAACAACCCTTTGCAGTCGAGGTAACGTTCTGATGAACAGGTTAGCCAGATTCGCCGGCTTTGGCTCGGATGACGCTGGACAGGTCGACCGGGACGATGTCATCGCGGCCGCGGCAGTGGCAGCCGACCACAGCCCGTCGGACGCGTCAGCGCAGATGCTAGGCGATCCCGAAGCGCTGCGCGAGCCGATCATCGCCGCGCTGCGCCAAGTCCACGACCCGGAGATTCCGGTCAATATCTATGATCTTGGCCTCATCTATAAGATCGACATCGCGGACAACGGCAATGTCGATGTCGACATGACCCTCACCGCGCCGGCCTGTCCGGTCGCTGGCTTGATGCCGGTGATGGTCAAGGATGCGGTGAAGCGGGTCGAAGGGGTCGGCGAGGTCGCCGTGGAGCTAGTCTGGGACCCACCTTGGAGCCCAGACACCATGTCCGATGAGGCTAAGCTGACGCTCGGCATGCTGTGATCGACTGGCTGCGACCGACTGACTAGCTGCGACCGACTCCCCTCATGCGCGCTCCGCTTCCTCACCCTGACCATCCTTGTGTTCCGTTTCCAACCCTCGGGCGCCCGACCCTCGGGCGTTATCGCTAGGCTCTTTGAAGAGAAAGGCTGCTTCATCGGCCGCCGAAGTGGCGGTTGACGCCGGCGGGGTGTTGGAGTGGACCTCTGGCAAGCTGTCTTTGAAGGCCTCACCATAGATTTCCCAAATGGTGATGAAGAGCGACGCGATCAGCGGACCAATCAGGAGTCCGGCCATGCCAAAGGTGAAGAGGCCACCGAGCGTGCCGAAAAAGATCATCAGCTCATGCATGTCGGTGTGCTGACCGACCAGGATCGGGCGCAAGACGTTATCGATACTGCCAACCACGAGTGTGCAGAACAAGATAAGGCCAAGACCGGCGCCCAAGGAGCCCTGGACGATCAGCACGATGGAAGCAGGCACCCAGACCAGCGCTGAGCCGACGCCTGGGATGATCGACAGCACTGCCATCAGGGTGCCCCAGAAGACCGCGTTCGGGACCCCCGTGATGGCGAAGGCGACGCCGGCCAGTGCGCCCTGCAAGATGCCAATGAGGAGGGTGCCGATCATCATCGCCTGCGTCACGGTCGTAAATTTGCGCAGCATCAGCCGCTCGTCATGATCCTGCAGTGGCAGGTAATACAAGATGGCATTGATGACCTTGTTGCCATCGATGAGGAAGAAGAAGAAGGTGTAAGAAAACACCACGGTTAGGAAGAGGAATTGAACCGCGCCGAGCGCGATACTTGAGATCTTATTGACCAGCAGTCTGCCGAACCCCTCGACAGCACCAGCGATCTGCGTCGTCATTTGGTTTTCATAGGCGCTGAGTGCCTCGTAGAAGGGCAATTGCTCCAGAAGCGTATGGAAGCTACCAGGCTCCTTGAGGAAATTGACAATCACCGGCGTCACGGAGTGGCCAACGTTGATGGCCTGCCCGACGAAGACCATGGTCAAGAGCACGATCGGCAGCAGCACCACCGTCAGCAGCAACAGCAGGCTGATCAGAGAGGCTAGATAGCGGCGGCCGCCGAGCCACTGGTTGAGCTTGGCGTAAGCGGGATGGGTCATGGCCGCGAAGACGGCGGCCATGAAGATCGCCACCAGAAAATGCTGCACCATGGTCAGGAACAGCACCGAGATCAGGCCAACCAAGCCTAGTAACACCGCTTTGTTGATGGTTTCCTGCTTCATCGGCGAACGCCTAGGGAATACTTGACTATTTTCATGGAGAACGATTCCTGTTTGCGAGATCCTGTCGAACAATTCAAACAGCCGGAGTTGTAGCTGCAGTCGCACCCACAGCCATGGCTGTCCGACTCAAATCAGCCGACTCTAATCAAGAGAGTGATGCATCGATGGATAAGTTTACTCGCAATTACAGTATCGTTCTGGGGGTGATCCTGGTGGCCCTGCTCGCCTGGTGGATCAACGCCAGCTGGCAACCCGAGGTCTGGAAGATTAACGAGATGCTCGATGCCGACCCCGAGCTTGCTGACTATCCTTACCAATTCCGCGTCAAGCGCTTGGAAGAGGGGGTCGCAATCCTCTCGACGCCAAGGAACTTCCAGGTCCCAGCGATCCGCTTTCTTGAGGTCATCCATCCCGAGCTTGCCGGACTGGCGCAGGACGATCCCAAAATGATCGCCGCCCAGCAAGGTCTGATCGATCATCAAAAGCGGACGCAGGGGCTGGTGCTGTCACAACCCGGCGTAGAGCGTGTCGACTGGGAGCTTGATGTGAAATGGCTCTCGGATCACGGCGTCCAAGTCAACGGCGGTTAGGGGCACCTGGCACGATCGGAGAGCGAGATCTTCTCTCAACGCCTTCGCCCTGATGGATCTCGCCGTCGATCATCTGCGCCTCCTGGTTCCAGCGCTGGTACTCGGGTAGCAGGTGGCGGCGGTTAGAAGTCGCGTAGATCAACAGATTCTCGGGCGGGGCGCTGAGCGAGCCATCCAGTGCCGCCTTCAGCGCCTTGATCAGCGACGACTTGCCGAATCAGGGACTGATCGAGTGTTGCGGCCATAACGATGCAAGAACGTGAGCCACAGTTTCACGCAATCTGAGCCCGCGTTAGGCCGTCAACGGCCGGTAACGGATGCGATGCGGCTGATCGGCCTCGGTGCCTAGCCGGCGATGGCGATCTTCCTCATAATCGGCATAGTTGCCTTCGAACCAGGTCACCTTGGAATCACCCTCGAAGGCCAGGATGTGGGTCGCGATCCGATCCAGGAACCAGCGATCATGGCTGATCACCACCACGCAGCCGGGGAAGTTCAGCACCGCCTCCTCAAGCGCGCGCAGGGTCTCGACATCGAGATCGTTGGTCGGCTCATCGAGCAGCAGCAGATTGCCGCCGCTCTTCAACAGCTTGGCCAGATGCACCCGGTTGCGCTCACCGCCGGAGAGGTCGCCGATGCGCTTCTGCTGATCCGAACCCCGGAAGTTGAACCGGCTGACATAGGCGCGCGAGGGCATCTCGTACTTGCCGACCACCAGGATATCCTGACCGTCCGAGATCTCCTCCCAGACCGTCTTCTTGCCGTCGAGCGCATCCCGGCTCTGATCGACATAGGCGATCTCGACCGTCTCGCCGACCCGCAGTTCGCCGGCGTCCGGCTCCTCCTGGCCAGTGATGATGCGGAACATCGTCGTCTTGCCGGCGCCGTTCGGGCCGATCACGCCGACGATGCCACCCTTGGGCAGGTTGAACGAGAGGTCGTCATAGAGCAGTCGATCGCCATATCCCTTGCGCAGCCCGTTGGCTTCGATGACCAGGTCGCCAAGCCTGGGGCCAGGCGGGATGTAGATCTCGTTGGTCTCGTTGCGGCTCTGGAACTCCTGCGATTGCAGCTCTTCGAACCGGGCTAGGCGGGCCTTGCTCTTCGACTGCCGGCCCTTGGGATTGGTGCGTACCCATTCCAGCTCGTGCTTCATCGCCTTGATGCGTGCCTGCTCGGACTTCTCCTCCTGCTCCAGGCGCTTCTCCTTCTGCTCCAGCCAGCTCGAGTAATTGCCCTGCCAGGGGATACCGTGACCGCGGTCGAGCTCGAGAATCCAGCCGGCGACGTTATCGAGGAAGTAGCGATCATGGGTCACCGCGACCACGGTGCCGCTGTAATCCTTGAGGAAGCGCTCGAGCCAGGCCACCGACTCGGCGTCGAGATGGTTGGTTGGCTCATCGAGCAGCAGCATGTCCGGCTTCGAGAGCAGCAAGCGGCAGAGCGCGACGCGTCGGCGCTCGCCGCCCGAGAGCCTGCTCACGTCGGCATCCCAAGGCGGCAGCCGGAGTGCGTCGGCGGCCTGATCCAGGGTGCGATCGAGATTGTGGCCATCGGTGGCCTCGATCAGATCTTCCAGCTCCGCCTGCTCCTTGGCCAGGGCGTCGAAGTCGGCGTCTTCCTCGGCATAGGCGGCATAGACCGCGTCTAGCCGCTCCAGCGCCTGCTTGATCGGCGCGACCGCTTCCTCGACGTTGCCGCGCACATCCTTGGTCTCATCGAGCTGCGGCTCCTGCGACAGATAGCCGATCTTGATGCCCGGCTGCGGCCGCGCCTCGCCCTCGATCTCGGTGTCGAGGCCGGCCATGATGCGCAGCAGCGTCGACTTGCCCGAGCCATTGAGACCGAGCACGCCGATCTTGGCGCCGGGGAAGAACGACAGCGAGATGTCGCGGAGGATCACGCGCTTCGGCGGCACGACCTTGCCGACACGGTTCATGGTGTAGATGTATTGCGCCATCTCGATTGGGTCTTTGGTTAGGCCAGCAGGGGCGCGGCTCGAGGCTCGTCGAACCCTATTGGCGAGGTTTCAGGGCTGAGTCATCGGCGCTGGGTGGCGACTAAGCGAGCGCCGATGTGATGCTCAAAGCAAGACCGCGATTCTGCCCCCTCTCCACTAGAATGTCCAAGGCGACCGCCGCCAGCGGCGTCAACAACACCTGCGCGAGGGCAGCGATGATGGATGCAGCACAGATTCCAGCGATCGGTTTTGTCGCACCCAGCGGCAGCGGCAAGACGACCTTATTGCGCAAGCTGGTGCCCCTGCTGCGCCAGCGCGGGCTGCGCATCGGCTATCTCAAGCATGCCCATCATGGCTTCGCGCTCGATCGCCCGGGCAAGGATAGCTACGAGGTGGCCGCCGCCGGTGCGCGCCAGGTGATGCTGGTCTCCGGCGAGCACTGGGCGCTGCTCAGTCGCACCAATGAGCGCGCCGAGGATCATCCCGCCGGTCTCGACAGCCTGCGCGCCCGCTTCGATGCCGAGAGTCTCGATCTGCTCCTGATCGAGGGCTTTCGCGCCGCCGCCGTGCCCAAGATCGAGGTCTTTCGCACCGTCACCGGCAAGGCACCGCTGTACCCGGATGATCCGGGCATCGTCGCCGTGGTCAGCGATGATCCGCTACCCGTCGAGCCGCATCCGAGGCAACTGCCGTTGTCTGAGTTGGGTGCCTTGGTCGACTTCATCGCCGAGTTGGCGCGCACCGGTGCCGGGATCAGCGCTGATCCACGCGCCGAACTGCTCGCGGCTCTGCAACGCTGGCAGGGTGGCTGGGCCAATGCCGCCGCCTTTGGCAACGCCTCGGTGCGCGCGGGCGGGCAGTTTTGGATCACCCCGAGCGGTTGGGTCAGCCCAAACGGCCGGCCCGGCGATCTGGGTCAAGCGGATGCGTTGATCCCCTGCGGGCTCGATGCGCCACTGCCGGAAGCGGTCTGCGCGGACGCTGGGTTGTCTTTGGATGCTGAGTTGTATCGCGAGGTCTATCGCCAGCGGCCCGAGATCAATGCCATCCTGCGCACCCAGGGACCACAGGTGGTGGCGTTGAGTTTGCGGCTAGGCTCACACCAGGGCTTGTTCGAGCCACTCGATGAGCAAGGCCGCAGCCTGTTTGGCCGAGTGCCAGTGCTGGCGCCACCTCAGCTCGCCGCAGCGCTGGCCCAAAATCCGCTCTGCCTGGTCGTGGGGCAGGGCGTCTATGCGGCGGCGGCAGACATCAATGAGGCCTATCGGCTCAGCCTGGCGCTGGAACTCTCCGCGCAGATTGCGCTGCTGAGCTAACTCCCAGGGCCGCTGCTGTTCCTCGTCTCTGTTCCAGGCCCCCAGCCCGGCAGCCTTCGCACCCGCCTCATCCCGGCTGCAGCAACCGGCTGTCGCAAACGGTAGGAATTGTAGCGCCGATACCACCGCAACTTGTCCGGCTTTGATCATGGCGCGGTTGAGGCATGGCGCGGTTGAGGACCGTGCCAATCGCCGGGTCGCTGACCTCAGCGACCTTGCGCCTATAGCGATCGGTGTCGTGGACCGAGCCCAGAGCGTTGCAGCCCCTTGACGCATGGCCACCGGCAAGGGATCGTATAGGACATCTGATCCTCACCTCAGCAAGGCGTTTCGATCGCAGTGGCAGTACTCCGACCGCCTTCGGGCAAGGGCCGACCCAATCCAGGCGGCCGTCTGAAGTTTCGACTCAAGAAAGGTCTCGATATCCCGCTCGCTGGGGCGCCGAGCAGCGAGATCGACGCCAGCCCGGTGGTCAGCCGTGTCGCGCATATCGGTTACGATTGCGTCGGCGTCAAGCGCTTGCCGTCGCTCGAGATCGAGATCGGTGATCGGGTCCGTCTCGGCCAGCCGATCTCGCGCCGCAAGGCCTATCGCGAGGTTGCGGCAACGGCACCGGCCAGCGGCGTGGTCGAGGCCATCCACCGTGGCCCGCGACGCGTGCTGGAGAGTATCGTCATCCGCCTCGACCAGCCGCGCGATGGCAATGACCCGCTGCCGCCGCTCGATGAGCAGGAAACCTTCAACGCCTATGCCGCGGATGAGCTTGATGACCTGAACCGCGATCAGGTGCGCGAGAATCTGCTGGCAGCAGGCGCCTGGCTCGGCTTCCGCACGCGTCCGTTCAGCATGATCCCGCCGCCGGATAGCACGCCGGCGGCGCTCTTCGTCACCGCCATCGACAGCCATCCGCTGGCGCCAGATCCCCAGCGGATCATCGATGATGCCGGCGATGCCTTCGCCGATGGCCTGCGCGTGATCAGCAAGCTCACCGATGGTCCCTGTTACTGCTGTCAGCGCCCGGACGCGGGCTTGTCGGTTCCCTCGTCTTCGGGCTTCCAGGCCGTCGAATTTGTTGGACCGCACCCGGCAGGTCTGGCGGGAACCCATATCCACTGTCTGATGCCGGTCAGCTTGGAGCGGACGGTCTGGACGATCGGTTATCAGGACGTGATCGCCATCGGCCGACTGTTTCGCACCGGCTGCATCGATCCAACCCGGATCATCTCGCTCGCCGGGCCGATGGTTGCCAATCCGCGGCTGATCCGCACGCGACTCGGCGCCAGCACCAATGACTTGGTCAAAGGCGAGCTGAGTGGCCGCCAGGAAGCGCGTGTGATCTCGGGCTCAGTGCTCAGTGGCCGGCAAGCGGTCGGCACCAGTGCCTTCCTGGGTCGCTTCCACAATCAGATCACGGTGCTAGCCGAAGAGCGTGAGCGCGAATGGTTCGGTTGGCTCAAGCCCGGGCGGGGGCGTTACTCGGCCTTGAATCTATTCTTGTCCGGCCGCGCCAAGGGCGAGACGCTGCCGCTGGGCACCTCGCTGCACGGCAGCCCGCGCGCGATGGTGCCGATCGGCGCCTACGAACGGGTGATGCCGTTGGATCTGCTGCCGACGCAACTGCTGCGCGCGCTCTTGGTCGACGATATTGAGACCGCCGAAAAGCTCGGCGCGCTCGAGCTCGATGAGGAAGACTTGGCCCTCTGCAGCTTCGTCGACTGCGGCAAACATGACTTCGGCCCCGTGCTGCGGCGTAACCTGAATAAGATTTGGCATGAGAATCACTGAACCGATGTTCACTCTCGCCGCAATGGCCGAGCGTTCCACCGAGCGTTCCGCCGAGCATTCGGGCTGCATCCGGGGGCACGCATGATCAAGGCGCTGCGCAAATTTCTGGATCGCCAAGAGCGCCACTTCTTGCCTGGCGGTCGCTATGAGCGCTTCGGCGCCCTGTTCGAGCTGGTCGATACCTTCCTCTATACGCCTTCGACGGTCACCGCCGGCACCCCGCATCTGCGCGATGGCATCGACCTCAAGCGGGTGATGATCTTCGTCTGGATCGCGGTCCTGCCCGCCGCCCTGTTCGGCATGGTCAATATCGGCCTGCAGGCCAACAGCGCTATGACAGCGATGGGCCTAGAGCAGGTCGAGGGCTGGCGCGGCGGGCTGCTCTGGCTGCTCGGCGCCGGCGGCCATGATGCCAGCAGCCTCTGGGACAACTTCTGGCATGGCGCGGTCTATTTCCTGCCGATCTACATCGTCACCATGGCCGCCGGCGGCTTCTGGGAGATTCTGTTCGCCACCGTGCGCAACCACGAGGTCAACGAGGGCTTCTTCGTCACCTCGATCCTGTTCGCGCTGACCCTGCCGCCGGATATCCCGCTCTGGCAGGTGGCGCTCGGTATCTCGTTCGGCATCGTCATCGGCAAAGAGGTCTTCGGCGGCACCGGCAAGAATTTCCTCAATCCGGCGCTGACCGGCCGCGCCTTTCTGTTCTTCGCCTACCCGAGCGAGATCTCCGGCGATGCGGTCTGGACCGCGGTCGACGGCTTCAGCGGTGCAACCCCCTTGATGCTGGCCGCCGAGGGTGGTGTGACCGCCATCCAGGCCACGGGGCTCACCTGGTGGGACGCCTTCTTCGGCACCGTGCAAGGCTCGATCGGCTCGACCTCGACCCTGCTGATCATCCTCGGTGCGATCTTCCTGCTCTACACCGGTGTCGCCTCCTGGCGCATCATGGCCGGCGTGCTGATCGGCGTCATCGGCACCGCGCTGCTGTTCAACGGCATTGGCAGCGAGACCAACCCGGCCTTCGCAGTGCCCTGGCACTGGCACCTGGTGCTCGGCGGGCTCGCGTTCGGGCTGGTGTTCATGGCCACCGATCCGGTCTCGGCCTCGATGACCGAGGCCGGCAAATGGTTCTACGGCGCGCTGATCGGCTTCATGACGGTGATGATCCGGGTGCTCAATCCGGCCTATCCGGAAGGGGTGATGCTGGCGATCCTGTTCGCCAACCTCTTCGCGCCGTTGATCGACTGGTTCGTGGTCCAGGCTAATATCCGCAGGAGGGCGCGGCGTCATGTCGGCTGACTCGCATCCACAGGCTCAATCCCAGCACACTGGCGGTCTACTGGCGTCCCTGAAGACGGTCTTTCGGCTGCCCAACGATGATCCGCGCAAGACCATCGCGGTCGCGCTGGTGCTCTGCCTGGCCTGCTCAGTGGTGGTCTCGGCGACGGCGGTGAGCCTGCGCCCGCTGCAGGAGCGCAATGCCGCGCGCGCGCTCAAGTCGGAAGTGGTCAAGGTGGCAGGGCTCGACAGCGCGGGGATGAGTCTGGATCAAGCTTTCGAGCGCATCGAGCAACGCCTAGTCGATCTGGAGACGGGCGAGCTCATCGCGGATGCGAATCCGATGACCTATTCCTATCGCGATGCGGCCAAGAATCCAACCATGAGCAGTGCACTCGATGAGGCTGGCCGCGCCGGCTTGCAGCGCCGCCCCGATCGCATGCCGGTCTATCTGGTCCGCCAGGATGGGCAGCTCGAGACCATCATCCTGCCGGTCTATGGCGCCGGTCTCTGGTCGACCATGCACGGGCTGCTGGCACTAGCGCCGGACGGGCGCACCGCCAAGGCGCTCACCTTCTACGAGCAGCGCGAGACCGCCGGCCTCGGCAGCGAGGTCGCCGGCGAGCGTTGGCTCTCCGAATGGCCCGGTAAGGTGCTGATCGATCAGGCTGGCCAGCCGGTGATCGAGGTCGTCAAGGGCAGCGTCGATCCGGGTGCCCCCAACGCCGAGCACCGCGTCGATGGGCTCTCCGGCGCCACGCTCACCAGCAATGGGGTCACCAACTTGATGCGCTTCTGGCTGGGCGAGCAGGGCTACGGGCCCTTCCTGAACCGGCTTCGCGACAATCATCGCGGCTGACCGTCCGAGCCGAATTCGAGCCAAACAGGCCGAGCAGGCCGAACAGGAACAGGGGAATACGCAGCATGGCCACCCAATCCGCGCGGCTCCTACTCGAGCCGATCGTCGATAACAACCCGATCACCCTGCAGATCCTCGGCATCTGCTCGGCCTTGGCGGTGACCACCAAGTTGGCGCCGGCCATCACCATGAGCATCGCGCTGACGGTGGTGATCGTCGGCGCTAGCGTCATCATCAGCCTGATCCGGCATCAGATGCCGTCAAGCATCCGCATCATCATCCAGATGACCATCATCGCCTCGCTGGTGATCCTGGTCGATCAGGTGCTGCAAGCCTTCGCTTATGAGCTCTCCAAACAGCTCTCGGTGTTCGTCGGGCTGATCATCACCAACTGCATCGTGCTCGGTCGCGCCGAGGCCTTCGCCTCCAAGAACCCGCCCTGGCCGAGCTTCCTCGACGCCCTCGGTCATGGGCTCGGCTACAGCCTGATCCTGATCAGCGTCGCCGCGATCCGCGAACTGCTCGGCTCCGGCAGCCTGCTCGATGTGCAGGTCTTGCCGCTGGTAAAGGAGGGCGGCTGGTACGAGCCCAATGGCTTGATGCTGCTCGCGCCCGGCGCCTTCTTCATCATCGGGCTGATGATCTGGGGCATCCGCAGTTGGAAGCCCGCGCAGCTCGAAAAGCCTGAATACCGGATCAATGTCGTGCACCGCACGGAGTCGCTTTGATGGAGCACTACCTGTCCCTGCTGTTCAAGGCGGTCTTCGTCGAGAACCTGGCGCTCGCCTTCTTCCTCGGCATGTGCACCTTCCTTGCCGTCTCGAAGCGCATCGAGACCGCGATCGGGCTGGGCATTGCGGTCATCGTGGTGCAGACCATCACCGTGCCGGTCAACAGCCTGATCCATCAGTATCTGCTGCAGGAAGGTGCCCTGGCCTGGCTCGGGCTGCCGGAGCTGGATCTCTCGTTCCTCGGGCTGATCACCTATATCGGCGTCATCGCCGCCATGGTGCAGATCCTGGAGATGTTGCTCGATCGCTACTTCCCGGCGCTCTATCAGGCGCTCGGCATCTTTCTGCCGCTGATCACCGTCAACTGCGCCATCCTGGGCGGATCGCTGTTCATGGTCGAGCGGGGCTACAACCTCGGCGAGAGCACCGTCTATGGCTTCGGCACCGGGCTTGGCTGGGCGCTGGCGCTGGTGCTGCTGGCCGGTATCCGCGAGAAGCTCAAGTACAGTGATGTGCCGGACGGGCTGCAGGGCCTTGGCATCACCTTCATCACCACCGGGCTGATGGCGATGGCCTTCATGTCGTTCTCGGGGATTCAGTTGTGATCGGTTCCATCTTCAATGCAGTCCGATTGATCAAGCCGGTGCTCCAGGCTGGGATTCAGTCAGGGCAAGAGGCAGGGGGCGCCACGTGCTCGATCTAACCTTTGGCATCCTGGTCTTCACCGGTGTGGTGCTGGCGCTGGTGTTCGTCATTCTCAACGCGCGGCGCCTGCTGGTGCCCAGCGGCGATGTCCATATCGATATCAACGAAGAGCGCGATATGGTCACCACGGCCGGTCGCAAGCTGCTCGGGGCGCTGGCCGATGCCGAGATCTTCGTGCCCTCGGCCTGCGGTGGCGGCGGCACCTGCGGCCAGTGCCGGGTCAAGGTGCTCGAGGGCGGCGGCCAGCTACTACCGACTGAGGCCAGCCTGATCAACCGTCGCGAGGCCAGCGAGGGCTACCGGCTCGCCTGCCAGGTCGCGGTCAAGGACGACTTGCGCATCGAGGTGCCGCGCGAGATCTTCGGTGTGCGGCGCTGGACCTGCCGGGTGCGCTCCAATCGCAGCGTCTCGACCTTCATCAAGGAGCTGATCCTGGAACTGCCTCCGGGGGAAGACGTTGCCTTTCGCGCCGGCGGCTATATCCAGATCGAGTGCCCGCCTTACCAGCTTGATTACGCCGATATCGAGATCCCTGATCATCTGCGCGCCGACTGGGATCAATACGATCTTTGGAAGTACAAGGCCGGTACCAAGCATCCGGTGACTCGGGCCTATTCGATGGCCAATTATCCAGGCGAGGCGGGCATCATCATGCTCAATGTACGCATCGCCACGCCACCGCCAGATCACCCCGATGTGCCGCCCGGCATCATGTCGAGCTACATCTTCGGCCTCAAGCCTGGCGACGAGGTCACCATCTCTGGCCCCTTCGGTGAGTTCTTCGCCAAGGAGACCCAAGCCGAGATGATCTTTGTCGGTGGCGGTGCGGGCATGGCGCCCATGCGCAGCCATATCTTCGATCAGCTCAAGCGCTTGAACACCCAGCGCAAGATCTCCTACTGGTATGGCGCGCGCAGCAAGCGTGAGATCTTCTACCAGGAGGATTTCGACGCGCTCGCCCGCGAGCACGAGAACTTCAGCTGGCATATCGCACTCTCATCACCACAGCCCGAGGATGAGTGGCAAGGAGAGGTCGGCTTCATCCACAGCGTCCTCTACGAGCGCTACCTAAAGGACCATCCGGCACCCGAGGATTGCGAGTTCTATATGTGTGGCCCGCCGATGATGACAGCGGCAGTGATCGGCATGCTGCACAGCCTGGGGGTCGAGAACGACAACATTCTGCTCGACGATTTCGGCGGTTGAGCAGCCGTCAGTCAGCCGTCGCCCTGATGTTGATGCGGCGAACAGCATCTGACCGGAGGCCACCTCGATGCTCGAATTTGGTTTTGCACTGTTGCTCTTCTCGCTCGCCTTCCTTGGCCTTGCGCTTGGCGTGCTCAATGGCCGTGCCGCGCTCAAGGGCAGTTGCGGCGGGCTCAATCAGATCCCTGGACTCAGCTCGGACTGCGGCGGCGCTTGCCAGCGCGGACAATCCTGTCCGAATCGCTCTGACGGCGCCTCGCTGGACTAGACTCCTAACCTGAGCAATCGACTGAGCGCGCGCTCAAGCGACCTAAGCGAGCGCTCAAGTACCCTAAGGCTTTGCGAGGAAGTCCCGATGAAAGAGAGCAAGACGGCAAAGAAGGCCATGTCGCGCGGGCCAGTGACCCTAACGCCCGACATGGATGTGCTCGAAGCGCTGCGTATCCTGGTCGAGCAGCGTCTCTCCGGCGCCCCGGTCGTCGACCAGATCGGTAATCTGATCGGCATGCTCACCGAGCGCGATTGTATGCAGATCGCACTCGGTGCCGGCTACCACAGCGAAGATGGCGGTCGCGTTGAGAACTTCATGACGCCATCGGTGGTCACTGTGGATGCCAACACGCCGATCACCGAGGTGGCCGAACTGTTCGCGACCAGCCACTTCCGCCGCCTGCCCGTGATGGAGCAGGGACGTCTCATCGGCATCATCAGCCGTCGCGATGTGCTCAAACAGCTCGAAGCCGGCTGGCAGCCTGATCGGCATCGGATCTGAAACAGCATCAGAACCGCGTTATACTGAGCGGCTTTTGACTTCTG
Organism: Lamprobacter sp.; assembly: GCF_034860625.1. Taxonomy (NCBI): domain Bacteria; kingdom Pseudomonadati; phylum Pseudomonadota; class Gammaproteobacteria; order Chromatiales; family Chromatiaceae; genus Lamprobacter; species Lamprobacter sp. The sequence continues at coordinate 113 of NZ_JAYESN010000026.1, read as the reverse complement.
GGAGTGTTCCTAATGTTCGACGCCAGCATGCAGATCACCGGCTACGATGACGAGCTCGCACAGGCCATCCGCGACGAGGAGCGCCGCCAAGAAGAGCATGTCGAGCTGATCGC